>JAPPQA010000027.1 GCA_028817255.1 Gammaproteobacteria bacterium
TGCGTATCGGTTGCTGACCTCCGTTTCTGCGTTTCGAAGTGAGGCAGGTCCCCGAGGCAGTGCGTCGCTCCCTGGTCGCAGCTCTGCAATGAATCGGGCAGGGTGCCGGCTCCCGGAAGAAGGCTCGGGCAGCATGCTAGGAAAATATTTAGAAAAAACATGCACTTATATGGAATCTCGCAGACTATCTTACACCTCAACGTTCGTGGCGTACTTGTTAAGTATCCGGACATCGGCATGTTACGTAAAGATGTTGCGCCGCATCGCGTATCGCAAGGATTATGGGATGGAGCTCGCGGGACGCAATGTTGCTCGGGTTCCGGTACGGTTCCCTTGAACGCGGAAGTCAATTGATTAACAATATAGCGCTTGTCAGTCCTTCATGGGGAGGGCTCGCTCGGAGAACGAACACGAGGACCAGAGTTATGAAGTCGAATCAGTTCACAGCCGCCTTTTTGCTTGCTTGTTTCTTTTCTTCCGCGGCGTACGCCGAGGAACATGTTGTGAACGCACAGGCCACCAAATTCCATCCTGTCGTCGTATTTGCCAAGCCAGGGGATTCTATCGTCTGGAAAAATATGAGTGGACACGACGCGCAGTCCATGGAGTCGCTTATACCTGAAGGGGCTGAGCATTGGCACGTGCCCATGGGCAGCGACGGGTCGGTTGTCCTGGACGTGGAAGGGGTATATGTTTACAAGTGCACCCCCCACTTTGCCTTGGGAATGGTGGGCGGCATCGTAGTGGGCGAACCGAGTAACATGGAACAGGTGGAGGCGCATGCCAAGGGGATGGCCAAACGGGCGGTGATTAAGATGAAGAAGGCCATTGCCGCAAGATAAGCAGAAGTTCCGCAGGGGGCGGGCAGGCGCCAGCTGCCTGGTTGCGGCTTTGCTCGCGCTGGCCCCGGCGCTCTTCCGCGTACCGCCCGTATGGGCCGATGTGGGCGGGCAACCGGAAGAGTTGAAGGTATGCGCCGACCCTTACAATCTGCCCTTTTCTAACAAGGAAGGGAACGGTTTCGAGAACCGGCTGGCGGAGCTATTTGCCGAGGAATTGGGGGTGTCTCTGCGTTACGAGTGGTTCCCGCAACGCAGAGGGTTCGTGCGCAATACGCTTAAATCCGAACTCTCCGATGGCGTGTACAAGTGCGACTTGATCATGGGGGTTCCGTCCGGTTTCGAGTTGGCGGCCACTACGATCCCTTATTACCGTTCGACCTACGTGCTGATCTATGCCAGGGGGCGAGGCATGGACAAGGTGCAAACTCCCGGGGAACTGTCGGATTTGCCTCAGGAAGTGCGGCAGAATCTGCGGTTTGGAGTATTCGACCAGGGGCCAGGCCAATTGTGGGTATTCCGCGAGGGCTTCATGGCACAGGCAGTTCCTTACGTTGCACAGGCAGGCGATGCCCGTGTGACGCCAAACCAAGTGATTGACGATCTGATCAAGGGAAAAATAGACGTAACCATCATCTGGGGGCCGTTTGGCGGATACTATGCCAAGCGTCACCGCGATGGGGAAAAATTGGTCGTATTGCCTTTGGCGGAAGAGCGAGATTCTTCACTGCCCAATCTGAGGTTTCAGTACGATATTTCCATGGCCGTGCGTCATGGCGAAAAGGAATGGCGCGAGCGGGTCAATGGCTTTATCCGGGAAAACCGCTCCCGAATTGGCGAGGTCCTGGACGAGTTCGGGATCCCGCGGGCAGAACTGAAGGAATGAGCCGAATCTCCTCCCCTCCGTCAGGAGTAGGGAAGCGATGGACAGAGGCGGTGGCGGCCGTATTGTCGCTCGGAATGGCAACGACCGGCGTCGCTGGCGTTTCAGGACAGGAATCGCAGACGCAGATCGGGCGGATGGGAGACCCTGTCGGCGTCGCGCGGGAAGATCACCGCTTTTCTGAGGCTGAGACCTTGCTGTGGTTATCCGACCACATGGAAAATGTCCGCCAGCCGGTGCGACTGAATTACCGCTTCCGCAAGAGTGGCAGCTATGAAGAGGGCTTCGAGGATTTCGTACGCCTGGACGTGTTGCAGTTGCACAAGGATGGCAGCAAGACGTTGGACATTGACTTCTTTAGCAGCGAACGCAGGCAGAACCCGATGTACGCGAGCAACCTGCGTCGGGTGCGCGGTAATCCCGTGCTCGGTCTTTTCCTGCAAGGAGACATGTACGAGATGGAGCGCCTGACGGAGGGAAGCTGGCGCCATTTTCAGCGCAGGATGAAGTTTGCCTTCGCCGCCGCGACGGTGGAGAAGATCCGGCTGCAGTACGAAGGCGACGAAGTGGAAGCGCAACGGATTTTTATCCGTCCCTACTCGGAAGACTCGAAACGCGACCGTTACGAGATGCTGGCCGATAAAAGTTACGAGTTCGTTTTTTCCGACCGGGTGCCAGGCAAGCTGTACCAGGTTAACAGTGTCATTGCAGCCTCTGAACCGGGAGCAGAGCCTCTGATTGCCGAGACTCTCGTTTTTTCTGGCGTCGAGGAAATCCCGTAAGTCCCGTCGAGAAAGCCCTGCCAGACGCCGCTATGCCAGCCGTCACTGCGAAGTTGCCATAGTCGCGCGCCGCCGCCGTCGGGCCGAGGGCTGTTTTGCAGACGCAGAGGCCGGTGCAAGGTGCACGGCGCAATATTTGAACTCCGGGATCTTGCCGCTGGGATCCAATGCCGGGTTGGTCAGCATGTTGGCGGCTGCCTCGCGAAAGCAGAAGGCCATGAATACATTGCCCTGTTGCATGCCGGCATCAGCGCGGGCGATGGCTTCTATCTTTCCCCGTCGGGATTCAATGCAAATGCGGTCGCCTGGGGCGGCGCCTATTTGCCGTAGGTCTTCGGGGTGTAAGTTGGCCACCGGTTCCGGTTCGATGGCGTTCAGCGTCCGGGAACGGCGGGTCATGCTCCCCGTATGCCAGTGTTCCAGGTAACGCCCGGTGGTGAATACCCAAGGATAATCCTCATCTGGCATTTCGTCGGCTTCCCGCTGTATGGCAGACACGAATTTGCCCTTGCCATTCGGTGTGGGGAAAGACTGCGAGAACAGAGTGGACTGACCGTTCTCTCCTTCCTTGCACAGAGGGTAAGTCAGGGAATCTTCTCGTTCCAGCCGTTCCCAGGTCATGCCGGCGATACTGGGAGTTACACGGCAGATCTCTTCGAATACCTGTTGCGGGCCGGTGTATTCCCAGTCCAGTCCCAAGCGCTGTGCGATTTGTTGGATGATCCACAGATCTTCACATGCCTCTCCAGGGGTCGCGATCGCCTTGCGCCCGAGCTGTACCCGGCGGTCGGTATTGGTGAAGGTGCCGGTTTTTTCCGGGAATGCGGAGGCAGGCAGGATCACGTCGGCAAATCCGGCCGTCTCTGTAAAAAAGATATCCTGTACGACCAAGTGCCGCAGCTTGCGTAACGCCTCGCGGGCGTGCTGCAGGTTCGGATCCGACATGGCCGGATTTTCTCCCATAATGTACATCCCGCGGATCTGCCCCGCGTGGGCGGCGTCCATAATCTCGACTACCGTCAGGCCGGGCTCTGAGGGTAGAGCGGCGCCCCAGTGCCGTTCGAACTTACGGCGGGTCTCTGCGTCGCCGACTAATTGGTAGTCCGGATACATCATGGGGATTAGGCCGACATCCGACGCTCCCTGAACGTTGTTCTGGCCGCGCAACGGGTGCAAGCCGGTCCCCGCGCGGCCAATCTGGCCGGTGAGCAGGGCAAGAGAGATCAGGCAGCGGGCGTTGTCGGTGCCGTGGATGTGTTGGGATATTCCCATGCCCCAGAAGATCATTGCCGCCGGAGCGCTGGCGTAGCAACGGGCCACCTCGTATAGCTTTTTTTCCGGGACGCCGCAGACCCGCGAGACCCGTTGGGGCGTATAGGCCTTGAGGTTGTGGGCGAATTCTTCGAAACCTGTCGTCTTTTCCCGGATGAACCGCTCGTTATGCAGTCCTTCAGCCAGCACAATGTGCATGATGCCGTTCAAGAGAGTCACGTCAGTGTCGGGGCGAAATTGCAGAAAATGGCGCGCATACCGGGCGAGGTCGGAGCGATAGGGATCGATTAAGATCAGGGTCTTGCCTGCCCTGGCGGCGTTTTTCATGAAAGTGGCGGCCACGGGGTGGTTGACCGTGGGGCGTGCCCCGATCACCAGAAGGACATCTGTTTCGGCAACGTCCGCCACGGGGTTGGAGACGGCCCCGGAACCGATGCATTCAAGCAACGCGGCCACTGAGGAAGCATGGCACAAGCGAGTGCAGTGATCGACGTTGTTGGTGCCGAGCCCCATGCGCACCAGCTTTTGGAACAGATATGCCTCTTCGTTGCTCCCCTTTGCCGAGCCGAAGCCTGCGAGCGCCTGGCCGCCGTGCTGGTCGCGGATTTCCACCAGACCGCCTGCGGCCCGGTCCAGGGCTTCTTCCCATGTGGCCTCCCGGAAGTGCTCCAATACGCGGGCAGGTGGGACAAGATCGGCAGTCTTGGCAACCCCTTGGCGCCGGATCAGGGGGCGTATCAGCCTTTGCTCATGGTGCACGTAGTCAAAGCCGTAGCGGCCCTTAACGCACAGTCGGCCATGATTGGAGGGGCCGTCGCGCCCGGAGACGCGCAGGATGCGGTCTTCGCGGACATGGTAGCGCAACAGGCAACCGACGCCGCAGTAAGGGCAGACGGAGTCCACCTTACGCTCCTCTTGTTGCTTGGCTTCTTTACCGGCCGGCATCAGGGCGCCGGTGGGACAGGCCTGCACGCACTCGCCGCAACTGACGCAAGTGCTTTTTCCCATGGCATCGCGCATATCGAACACGATCTCGGAGCGTTCGCCGCGAAAGGCATAGCCGATTACGTCGTTTGCCTGTTCCTCGCGGCAGGCACGCACGCACCGGTTGCATTGGATACAGACATCCAGATTCACCTCGATAGCCGGGTTGCTGACGTCGGCGGCAGGGGACTGCTGGCGCCCCGGGAAACGGGGGTGGCTCACTCCCAATCGTTCCGCCCAGTAATCAAGCTCAGAGTCCCGGGTGTAGGGAGAACGCCCTTGTTCCGGCATGTCGGAGAGCAGAAGCTCCAGCACCAGCCTCCGGGAGTGGAGGCTGCGCTCGCTGTCGCCGCGCACTTTCATGCCTTCCGTCGGGCGCCGCCAACAGGAGGGGGCCAGCACCCGCTCTCCTTCGATCTCTACTACGCAGGCCCGGCAATTGCCGTCTGGTCGGTAGCCCTCTTGGTAGCACAGTTTCGGGATATGGAAGCCGGCGCGACGGGCGGCCTGCAGGATCGTGTCGTTGGGTGCCGCGCGCACCGGCTTGCCGTCGTACATGAACGAGACGGTCCCTTGCTGTCGCAGGCCTTCGGTATCAGCGGGTTTTGCCATTAGATAACTCCTGAGGGAAATATCGCATTACGGACAGCATAGGGTTGGGCGCCGCCTGGCCTAAACCGCAGATCGAGGCATCGCTCATTACCTGCGCCAGTTCTTTTAACAGGGGCTGGTTCCATAGTGGCGCTGACATCAGCCGCGCTGCCTTGGCCGCTCCCGCGCGGCATGGCGTGCATTGGCCGCAGGACTCGTGCTCGAAGAAGCGCATAGAGTTCAATGCCGCGTCGCGGGCCCGGTCTTGCTGGGACAGGACGATAATTGCCGCGGAACCAATAAAACAGCCGTATTCCTGCAAGGTGTCGAAGTCCAGCGGCAGATCGCCTAGCGAGGCGGGCAGGATGCCCCCCGAGGCGCCGCCGGGAAAATAGCCGTAGAACTCGTGGCCGGGCAACATGCCGCCACAGTGCTCCGCGATCAGTTCCCGTACCGTGATCCCGGCTGGGGCGAGGTGCACGCCGGGTTGCCGTACGCGGCCACTGACCGAGAACGAGCGCAGTCCGCTACACCCCCGCCGCCCCTGGGCGGCAAACCAGGCGGCCCCACGCTCCAGGATCTCCCGCACCCAGTGCAGGCTTTCCAGGTTGTGTTCCAGTGTCGGCCGGTCAAACAATCCGCGTTCGGCCACGAAGGGTGGGCGCAACCGCGGCACCCCGCGTTTGCCCTCGATGGATTCGATCATCGCCGACTCCTCGCCACAGATGTAGGCGCCGGCGCCGCGGCGCAGGTGCAGGGTGGGCAGGGGACAAGGCGGGGCCCGTTCCAGCTCCCTCAACTCCCTTTCCAGCAGCGCCCTGCAACCGGCGTACTCGTCCCGCAGGTAGATGTAAATATCTCTGGCTTCCACCGCCCAGGCGGCGATCAGGGCCCCTTCCAGAAACCGATGCGGATCGCGCTCCAGATAATACCGGTCTTTGAAGGTGCCGGGTTCGCCTTCATCAATGTTGACGGCAAGGTACTTCGGACGGGGCTGCGCGCGCAGGATGGACCATTTGCGCCCGACGGGGAAGCCGGCGCCACCCAGGCCGCGCAGGCCAGACTCGCTCAGTTGGCCAATGACCTGTTCCGGTTCTCGGTCGCCATCTCGGCAAGCGCGCAACAGGCGGTAGCCGCCTCCCCGGCAATAGGCCGTGTAACCGATGCACTCGGGCCCCGTCTGTTCCAGCAGGTCACGGGTCTGCCCGGCGCGTACGGCGGCATGCACCCGTTCCGTGTCCGCCCGCTCAATGGGGTTTTGCCCGACTACAGCCACCGGGGCGCCGTGGCAACGCCCCACGCAAGGTACCGGCTGTATCCGCACCTGGCTTTCGTCCACGGTGTTACGCAGGCCGTCAATCAGTTTTTGCGCGCCGAGCATCTCGCAGGTAATCGAATCGCAGACCCGGACCGTCAGCGGCGGGATAGCCGCATCGCCCTCCCGGACCACATCGAAGTGGTGGTAGAAGGTGGCGACCTCGTAAATTTCCGCCATGGGAAGGGACATTTCGTGGGCAAGGGCAACGAGCCAAGAGACGGGGAGACACCCTTTGGCATCCTGGACCTTGTGCAGATATTCGATAAGCAGGTCCCGGCGCCTGGGCGCCGCGCCGAGCAACTGTCGAAGTTCGGCGAGTACCGCCGGTTCGGCAGTTCGTCCTCGGATTTGGTGCTTGCGGCGTTGGCGGGAGAGATGCCCGATCCTAGCTACGGCCTGGTCCTCCAAAGAATATATTCATGCCCGTTGTAGCGTCAGGACCTCTCCCTTGCCGCTGACTGACAGGTCGCCTGAAAATTGTTCCGCTACGATAGACAACTTGTAGAAAAATTGCAATTCTTGGCGCGAGCGGGCCAATTGTCGGAACAGCACCCGCAGCATACCGAATTCGGAGCGCCCGCTGTAGTTGAAGATGGCCGGCAACGCCGCCGGCCGGCGCGCCAGCACGAGGCTTCCCCGCCGCATTCCCAGCGCCATCCTGGGGCCAATGCGCCCCAACACAATCACGGTGCCGGCGCGCATTCGGGTGGCGCATTCCGAGGCGGCGCTTCCCTCGACCAGGATCAGGCCGCGCCGCATTGCCTCGCCGATGCGCCGGCCGGCACTCCCGCGGACGTGAATGTAGCCGGCACGCATCCCCAGGAGGTTGCCGGGCAGGGCGCCGCCCAGGGCGTCCCCAGCGTTCCCGGCAACGCGGATCTCCCCGCCGCTCATCCCGGCCCCAGCCCAGGCGGCGACGTCGCCAAGCACCTCGATGCGCCCGCCGCGCATTTCTAGGCCCAGTGCCTCGCCGGCATCGCCGCGCACTTCGATGCGCCCGCTCCTCAAACCCATGCCGAGACGGTCAAACCAGGGGCTGCCCGGGTCGAATACCAAGCTCCGCGGGCGGGAGGCGCCCTGCGCCCGGAATAGCTCTCCCAGCGGTACCTTTTCTGTGCCATACGGTAACTCCAGGCCGCGGAGCGCGGTAAGGGACAGGCCTTCCGAGAGCCCGGACGATAAGGGAGAGAGGTCCAGGGCACGTGTCAGAGGCGCCCGCAATTGCAGCACGCCGGTCATTGCAACAGCCGCTGCAAGGGGAAGTGGTACGGACCCAGCGAGCCGCCGTAATTGCCGGCGCCGATGCCGAGCAGGCGCCCGGTGCGGCAGGCGGCACGGATCCCTTCGCGCATTGCCTGAGCTACGGCATCCTCGCTCAGTCCGTCAATGACGACTTCCAGAACGCTGCCGACTGCAGGCGGCAGGCTGGACTCTACCTGCCCGCGCAGGGTGGGGCAGAAGGCATGGTTGGTAGATGCCTTGAGCTGGGGATACTTCGAGCCCACCTTGGAACCGGAGCGGACGACGCCTCCGGGGAAAGGCGCGATAACCTCCGGCAGTTCGGCGATGGCAGCCGTTGCCGCTTCACAGGCCAGCAGAGCCTCGGTCGTATCCCGCGCCATCACCAGAAAGTTGCCGCCTCCTACCGCTTTGCGCATGCAGGCGTCTTCCTGGCAGAGGAACTCGCCATCCATGACTGGGATCCGCCAATAGCGGATGCCGCCGATCTGTTTGGAAGACTGGAAGCCGTCCCCGAAATAGCGCAGTTGGCGGCCGAGCGGCAGGCGTTCTCCCTCGCGCAGACCGGAGAAGCAGGCGCTGCCCGGGCTGGTGAGGACGCATTGTCCTACTCGGGTGAGCGTTTGGCGAGCCAACTCTTTCCGGCCCATCGCCAGCAAGAGCACGGCGGCGCCCGGGCGTCCATCCGGGGTTTCGCTCGCCGCGAGCTCCCGTTCGACGCCCGCCTCGCAGCCACAGCCGATGACCGAGGTGGCGAAGCCCGTAGCGGCCCGGGCCGCGTGTCGCGCCCAGCGGTGATTGCAGGCGGTCAGGATCAGCCGTGTTCCCCACATTGGGAAGGCCTCGGCAAAGGTGTCCAGGATGGGGACGCCGTGGATTTTCATGAACGGGGACGCAGAGGCGCGTATGCGTATTCCTGGGGCAATTCGTCGCCCAGCGGGAAATTCTCCAGGCGCATGGTGTGGTAGCGTCGGAAGTAGGAGGCCACGCGGCGCCGGATGCCCGAGTCGTACTCCGGTTGAACGCAAAGGACGCGGCCGCCGCGCGGCGCGGCGTCCAGCACCTGGCCGCGTCGGACAATCAGGCGCCCGTCCTTGAAGACGTATTCCGGACTGGCGAACATGCGCTCCGCGTCGCGTTGCGGGCGATAGACGGCAATGTCCGCTACGGCGCCGACCCCCAGGTGACCGCGTTCGCTCAGACCCAGGCTGCGGGCTGGCCCTGCCCGAGTGATAATGGCGATCTCGTAGAGACTGTACTCGCGGGAGATGGCGCCGAGGTGGCTGGCGCGCGCGGCCTCCGGGTGGATGGCAGCCAGGCAGTCATTGCGGAATCCGCGGTCCATCAGCAGCCGGATCAGCCGCGGGTAGGAGGAGAAAGGGGCGCCGTTGGGGTGGTCCGTGGTCAGGAAGATGCGCCAGGGATCGTTTACCAGGAGGAACAATTCGAGCCCGATCGCCCATTGCAGGGCATTGACGTAACTGCTGTCGCGGTAGCGGAAAGGCATTACGCCGCAGCCTGCGTCGCACTCGATGTCCGCGCACGCCCAGCGACGCGGGTGGGCGTACCGATGCCCGGCGTATTGCTGCATGGTGTCTCCGGAGGCGGTCAGGGTCTGGCCAAACATCGCTTGGCCCACATCTACCGAGATGCCGGGTTGCCCGTTGATCGCCTCCGCCAGCCGGGCGGCGCCGGAGGAGAAGCCCCGGTCTCCTTCCGTCCCGTAACTGTGGAATTGCAGATGGGTCAGGTGCAACGGCAGCCCCTCTGCCGCGGCGATGGTGCGCAGCGTGGTCTCCACGTTTCCGGGCGCACCCAGGTTGCAACCATGCAGGTGCAGGGGATGGTGGAGGCCGAGTTCCCGCACTGCCCGCGCCAAGGCCAGGAGGATGCGGCGGGGCGTCAATCCGTAGCGGCGGTTCGGTTGATCCAGATCGAGCCGGCGCTGGTTGAACTTGAAGGCATGGATGCCGCCCGGATTAACGGCCTTGACCGCGATGGAGCGTGTCGCCTGCAGCATCCAGGCCACATAGTCGCACACCGATTGCGGTTCGCTGCCGGCACGCAGCAGGCGCAACAAGAAATCGTCGTTGCCGAGCAATACGTAGCTGCCCTTGTCCAGCAGCGGGATATCGGCGAACTCCAGGTGTACCTGGCGGGCGTTGCTGGGCAGCATGGCCGGCTCGAAGCAAGATGTGTAGCCCATCTGGGCGTAGCGGTAGCCGATGGCCGCGGCGGTGGGCGCCGCCATGCCTCCCCCCGCCTGTGTCCGGCGGCCGCGCCGCAGCGGATGCTGCCGCTGATCTTCAGGCAACAGCAAGCGCCCCAGGGCCATTTTGCCGCCGCCGATATGCGTATGGATGTCTATGCCTCCCGGCATGACGACCCGTTCCCGCAGGTCGTATTCTCTACTTGCCGCCGCTTTGCCGCGGGGCGGGGCGACGATGCGCCCGGCATCTATGTATAGGTCGCGAACGCGCCCGTTTATGCCGTTATGCGGATCGTACAGCCGTCCGCCGCGCAGCCGGATCATGGTCCGTACCCGGCAGGCAGGGCAGAGGCGATTTCCTCCAGGGTTTCGGCTACTCCCGGGTGGGATGGCGGCGCCGCGCCGTCCGCCAGCGGCAGCACGACCGAGCCGTCGCAACGGAACAACATTCCCTTTGCCTCGACCCCCGGGGTAGCCACCGGCAGATATACTTCCGCCTTTCGGGGGGCCGGGGTGTCGGGGCGCAACAGCAGTATCCGCGGCACGGAAGAGCGCGGCGGGCGGCGGCTGCCGTCAAAAGCGGATATCCAAAGCAGGGCGTCTGCTTCGCCCCGGGCCAGCAGCCGCTCCGTCGAGTAACGCGTTGCGTTATGTTCGGGATACCCCTGCCGAAAGCTGACGCGCAGAGGATATCCGCTTTGCCAGAGGCAGACATTGAGGGCCGTGGCGCCGCCGTCACTGCCGCCCAACGGCAAGGCGGCAAACCGGGTGTGGACATTTAAGCTCCGCAATAACTCCTGGAAGGCGCGGATATGCAGGTCCGCCTGGGCGGCGGGAAGCTGTGCCGGCTCCCATACCATGACCCCGTAGCGGGCCGTCCGCAGCATTTGCGCCAGGCGCCGCCACCGAGTCAGCGGTATGCCCGCCGCCGTCTCCGCCTGCAGCCGGACTTCGCGCACCAAGGCGGTAAGCACGGCGGCGGTCTCGGCCAGGGCGTGACCCGGCACCGGGAAGTGCAAGGGCAGGCGCCCCGTGGGCGAGCGACCGCTGCGCGGGTCCAGATCGCGGCCCAGATAGATTAACCGCGGTTCGCATCCCCTACGGTCCAGCGCATGCCGGTTCCAGACCATGCGCTCCAGAAAGCGGGGATAGCGCGTGCCGGGGTCGCTGCCCGCGAATACCAGGAGGTCGGCACGGTTGCGAAGCTCGGTCAAGGTCGTGGCAAAACCGCCTTCTTCCTGCATGGCCCGGGTCGCCGCGGCGATCCCGTCGCCGTTCATGTGATCGAGTACCCCGCCCAGTCTCTCGGCCAGCCGCAGTGCGGCCTGCATCCCGGCCACGTCTGTCCCCAGGCCGGCGAACAGAGGTTGGCTGGCCGCCGCGAGCAACTCGGCGGCGCGGCGGCATGCCGCCGCCCAGTCTGCCCGCCGCCCGCGCAGCATAGGTGTCGCGCGCCGACGGGAAGAACATGCAAACCCCCGTTGTGCCCGCGGGCAATGGGGCAACCGCAGGTGTTGGGCGCCGTCCCTGCGCCGCTCGAGGACCAGGTCGTCGCAGAGCAGGGAACAGAAAGGGCAGGTAATGGGCGTGGACGCAGACGTTGCCGATTGAATCCGCATATAGGTATTATGCATGTTTGCGGCTCCTGAGTATCGGGAGAGTTTATCGGCGTATATTGCAGTAGCGGACTCCCGGAGACCATATGTTGTCATACGCAATGTTGGCGGTTACGCCTTTCCTTTGCCCTTCGCTTCATTCCCGCGCCTCGTAAAGTGCGCGTGCGGCTGGTTATGGCGCGTGCCTTTCCTGCCGATCGTTGCTGCTCGCGCGGCACGGGGCGCAAGGGCTAGTCGGGGACGGAGGAGAAAGATGGATTTGCAGGAAAATAGGTGCCGGAAGCGTTGGCGCCATGGTCTCTGGGGCCGCTTTCCCGCGGCACGGCCTGTGCCCGGGGGCAGGTCGGAGGAATAGGGTGGTGCGCCCCGGACACCGGTTCCGTCCTGGGTCGGCGCCCGTGGCCCCGGATGGCAAGGCGTTACGGGTCGCTGCGACGGAGGTCTCCGTCATCGCCCCGGCACGCCTGCATATGGGGTTTTTTGGTCTCCAGGGCGGGGGACCGGGCCGCTGTTTCGGCAGCTTAGGGCTGACCCTGGCGGACCTGGCGCTTCGGCTACGGGTCCGGCAGGCCCTGCGGTTACAGGTCCGCGGGCCGATGGCGGGCCGGGTTCGCGAGGTGGTGGAGTCCTTGTGCGTGCATCTGGATTTGCCGCAAAGCATGGAAATTGTTGTAGAGAAAGCGATTCCACCGCATATGGGGCTGGGCTCCGGGACGCAGTTGGCGCTGGCTGTGGGCAGTGCCGTCCTGCGTCTGCACGGAATGCAGATGCCGCCTGCGGAGCTGGCGTCCTTGTTGGGACGGGGAAAGCGCTCCGGGATTGGTGTGGGCGCTTTTTGTTACGGAGGTCTGTTGGCCGACGGGGGCAGTGGCGCCGCCACTGTCGTGCCGCCCGTGGTCAGTCGTCTTGAATTCCCCGAAGAATGGCGGTTGTTGCTGATGCTGGATCATTCCCGGCATGGCTTCAGCGGCAACCGTGAACGGCGCTCCTTCGAATCCTTGCCTGAGCTGCCCATGACCACAGTCTCCCACTTGTGCAGACTGGTGCTCCTGCAGGCGTTGCCGGCGGTCTGCGAGCGCCGCATCCAGGATTTCGGCGCCGCCATCGGGGAAATCCAGCAGATCCTGGGTGGCCATTTTGCCGCGGTGCAGGGCGGTTCCTATACTAGCCCCGAGGTCGCGGCGGCGATGCGCTGGTTGGTCGCCGAAGGCGCGGCCGGGGTAGGGCAGAGTTCCTGGGGGTCCACGGGTTTTGCCTTGTTTCCTTCCGAAGAGCAGGCCTCGGGAGTTTTGCGGCAGGGCCTTATCCGCTGGCGCGGGCATGCGCAGCTGGAATTGCGAATGGTATCCGGGCGCAACCGCGGCGCCGAAATTGAGGAGGGCGAGCCCGCTACCGGCGTTAAGTCTTCCCGGCGCCCTGCCTGTTGAAGATTGCCGGGGAGACAGGGCCAAAATTATGGCACGATTGTTGATCCTTGCCGCCAGTGCCCGGGCACTGGCGCAAGCGGCCCGGCGCGCGAGCCTGCGGGTACAAGTCGCGGATGCCTTCGCCGACGAAGATACCGCGTCCTGCGCCGAGCGCTTGTGGCATATTCCGGAATTACTGGGGGACTCCGAAGAACGCTTGCTGGAGGCGGTAGAGCCGCTATTGGCAGCTCGGCCGCGGGTCATTGTCGGGGGGGGGCTTGAGGCGTGGCCGCGCTTATTATGCGAACTGGAGCGGCGCGCGGAGTTGCTGGGCACTTCAAGCGAACTCTGGCTTAACATTAATAAACAGTTATTTAATAGGAACTTAAAAGATAAATATAATCTGCATACCAGTATCGGTCGCCGGCCATCTAGAGGAGACTGGCTGGTCAAACGAACTGGCGGCAGCGGCGGCTGTAGGGTGCGGCCATGGTGTCCTGGCGAGGCGCTGCTTCCCGGGGAGTACCTGCAAAAACGTTTTCCGGGGCGGCCCCGTTCCGTAGTGTTCCTTGCCGATGGCAGGCGGGCCGTCCTGCTGGGGAGCAATACGCTGTATTCCCTGGCGCCGGAACGCGGCGATTTCCGCTATGCGGGCGCGATCAACCAAGCCCGCCTGCCCGCTGCGCTGGAGCGCGGCTTGCCGGAACGGGTGGATGCCCTGGTACGGGAAACCGGACTGCGCGGGCTTTGCGGCCTGGATTTTTTCGCAGCTCCGGACGGCAGCTTGCGTCTCCTGGAGATCAACCCGCGTCCTACAGCGACCTGCGAATTGCACGAACGGCCGCCGGGGCTGTTGCGGTGGCATATCCTGGCCTGTCAGGGGCGCCTGCCGCGCCGGATGCCCGCACTCCCGTTACGGCCTCCGGTAGTAGGGCAGAGCGTCTGCTACGCTGGCAAGGGTTTCGTTTTGCCTGCCGATTGGCGCTGGCCCTCATGGACGGCGGACCGGCCGCGGCCTGGCGCCTGGATAGCGGCCGGCCAGCCGGTATGCAGCCTGTACGCGCGGGCGGCAAGCGAAACCCGGGTAAAATCTCTACTGGCGGCACGTCAGGCGCGGCTGGTCATGGCCCTGCGTCTGCGTGGTTTGTCGCCGCTGGCGATCCCGGCCGTGTGCTAAGAAAAAATAAATTTTTATTTAGGTTTATAAGAATTAATTAATGGATAAACTTAGTATTAGTGCCGGGGCAATGCCATTGTTGCGCTCCTTGCGGGAGGAACAGGAGTCACTGCGGATTGCGGTTCATTCGCCTCCTGGCGGCGCTGCGATCATAGATGCCGGCATTGAGGTCCCGGGCAGCCTGGAAGCAGGCAGACGTATTGCGGAGATCTGTTTGGGGGGGCTGGCCCGGGTAGATATACGGGCAGGTGCCGGGCTGAGGCATTGGCCCTGGGAGGTGGACGTGCGTAGCGCCAGCCCCGTCGTTGCCTGCCTGGGGAGCCAGTATGCCGGCTGGAAGCTGTCTCACGGTAGCGGCAAGGATGGTTTTTTCGCCCTGGGATCGGGACCGGCCCGGGCCTTGGGCAGCAAGGAGCCTTTGTTTCAGGAATTGGGCTACCGGGACCGGGCTAGCGAGAGCGTTCTGGTATTGGAGACGGATCGTTTGCCCCCGGAAGAACTGGTGCTGGAGATTGCCGAGGCATGTAGTTTGCGGCCGGAGTCCCTTAGCTTGATTCTGACCCCTACCACATGCCTGAGCGGCGCTGTGCAGATTGTCGCCCGGGTACTGGAGACGGCCTTGCACAAAGCGCACGAACTGCGCTTCCCGCTGTCCGGGATCGTGGACGGCATGGGCAGCGCCCCCCTGTGTCCGCCGGCCCCGGAGCAGCTCGTCGCTATGGGCCGCAGCAACGATGCCATCCTCTTTGCCGGCCGGGTACATTTGTTCGTCGCCGCCGGCGATGAGGAGGCGCGGGAACTGGCCGAGCGGCTGCCCAGCAGTGCCTCGCGCGATTACGGTAAACCTTTTGCCCAGGTATTCCGAGAGGCGGAGTTCGACTTTTACCGAATAGACCCGATGCTGTTCGCCCCTGCTTGGGTGGCGGTCACCTCCCTCGTCACGGGCCGCACTTTTCACTCCGGCAGGCGGGACGAGGAGCTGCTGGACCGTTCTTTCGGCTCTCCCGGCGGTGTCTAGCGAGGTCTCCGGCCGCCATATCGTCGTCTTTGCGGAGGAGATCGGCTGGCATGGGCGCCGCCTGAAGGAGGCATTTGCCCGCTTGGGCGGGCGCGTTTCTTTCCTTTCCCTGAGCGATTGCCGCCTGGAGTGGGGCGCGGGGCGCCAGGGACTTCATTTGCCGGGGCGGCGCCCGCGGATGCCGGCAGGCGTGCTGGTGCGCGGTATCCCTACAGGTACTCTGGAGCAGGTGATCCTGCGACTGGACTTGCTGCACGACCTGCAGGCGCGGGGAATACCGGTATGTAATCCCCCTCGCGCGATCGAACACACGGTGGACAAGGCCATGACGAACATTCTTTTGCGGCGTGCCGGTTTGCCTACCCCCGCTACCTGGATTTGCGAATCGGAGCGGCAGGCGCAGGAACTTTGCGAACGGGAGTGGGAGGCCGGCAGCAAGGTGGTCCTCAAGCCGTTGTTCGGCTCTCAAGGCCGGGGGTTGCGGTTGCTGGAACCTGGCGTACCTCTGCCAAGGGAGGGAGAATCGGAAT
Organism: Gammaproteobacteria bacterium; assembly: GCA_028817255.1. Classification (NCBI taxonomy): domain Bacteria; kingdom Pseudomonadati; phylum Pseudomonadota; class Gammaproteobacteria; order Candidatus Porifericomitales; family Candidatus Porifericomitaceae; genus Candidatus Porifericomes; species Candidatus Porifericomes azotivorans. Next base: position 15,865 of record JAPPQA010000027.1, read on the forward strand.
TCCGCGGGGTCTATTACCTGCAACGGTTGGTCGAGCACGCTGGGGAGGAAGCGCGCGATATCCGCGTATTGGTGATCGGCGGTCGGGCGCGCGCCGCGATGCTGCGGCGCAATACATGTTGGATTACCAACCGGGCCCAGGGAGGACGTTGCGAACCGGTTCCCTTGGAACCCCGGCTTTGCCGTTTGGCTGAGGCGGCGGCACAGACGCTGGCGGTGGATTACGCGGGGGTGGACCTGATTGCTGGGGCGGACGAGCGGCTCTGCCTGTTGGAGGTGAACGGCATCCCGGCTTGGCAGGGGCTGCAGCGCACCTGTTCCCTGGATATCGCTGCCTTGTTGGCCGGGCACATGCGGGCCAGGATGCAGACGGCGGGGACCTGGGCTTGAGGCGGGAGAGCGGGAGTCCGTCGGACACCCTGCCGGCCGCTCCGCCGGGAGTCGCTATCGCGCCGCGGCTAGTGCGCGCCTGCTTCGCGGCGGATGTTATGGCGCTCAAGCCGGGCAACGTCAGCCGCTATGCCGCTGGCCACGGGATGCGGGCAGAGGATTTCCTGCGTAGCGGCACTGTGGTCAGTCCGATTCTTTGCGAGCGCGCCCGGTCGGTGGGGGAGCGTATCTTGCGGGCCGTGCAGGCCACCATGCGGCAGGTGGGCTGCAACACGAACTTGGGGATGCTGCTACTCTTCGCCCCGCTGATTCGGGCAGCCGAAGAAGCGCCGGCAGGCGGGTTGGCGGGCCTGCGGCAGGCGCTGGCGAAGACCCTGGCCGATCTGCGGGGAGTGGAGGGGGAGCGAATTTTCCGCGCCATTCGCGAGGCCCGGCCCGGAGGGCTGGGCAGCAGCCGGCGCTACGATGTCCGCTCCGCCTCTGGTCATGAACTACTGGAGGCGATGCGCCATGCCCGCCGCCGCGACCGCATTGCTCTGCAGTACGTGAGCGGCTATGAGGACATATTTTCCTCCGGGATTCCCTGTTTTTCTAAAGCGCTGGCCCGCTATGGGGATGTAGAGTGGGCGTTGACAATGTGTTATATTGAGTTCTTGTGCAGCTTCGCCGATAGTCACGTATGTCGCAGGCACGGAAGGGCGGCGGCCGAAGCATTGTGCGGCAAGGCATTGAGGATGCGGCAGGCATTGCTGGTCCGCGAAGATCCTCGGGATTGCCTGCCCGCGTTGTTGCAGCTTGACGGTGAGCTGAAAGGGGCGCGCATCAATCCTGGCACCAGCGCCGATTTAGCGGCGGCCAGCCTCTTGGCTTGGCGCCTGGTGCACGGAGACGGCGCGTTACCGCAAGATACTGGTAACGATAACTGTCATGGAGGGAAGTGAAAATGGCAACGATAGACAGAGTGCTGGTCGGCGAGGCCCTAGTGGGAGAGGGCAACGAGGTCGCCCACGTGGACTTGATCATGGGGCCGAGGGGCAGTGCCGCCGAATCGGCTTTCTGCAACGCGATCACCAACAATAAAGACGGCTTTACCAGCCTTCTGGCGGTGGTCGCTCCCAACCTGCCGTGCAAACCGCACACGCTCCTGGTTAACAAGGTGACGATCAAGGGGGCAAAGCAGGCGGTGCAGATGTTCGGCCCGGCGCAACGGGCGGTTTCCATGGCCGTCATGGACTGCGTCGAGGACGGCACCATTCCGGCGAACGAGGCGGAGGACATATTTATCTGTGTCGGGGTGTTCATCCACTGGCTGGCAGAGGACGACAACAAGGTCCAGGACTACAATTACGAAGCGACCAAGCTCTCGATCAAGCGCGCGGTAGGCCAAGCCCCCAAGGCGTCCGAAGTGCTGAGCAAGCGCGGTAGCGCCGATCATCCTTTCCAGGCCCACTCCTGAGTCGCGCCGGTAACCGCACCTCTGAGTCCAGTGGCGTTCTTTCCTATGTAAAGAACGTCGGCAGTTACTACGGCCCTACGGCCCGTATAGCTGCGCAGAGACCGCGGTTACGGTTTGCACTCAATGTTGTTTTGTCGCCCCGGCCCTGCCGGGGCGCTTTTTTTTGGGAATTCCAGATCCAAAGCCGCCACCGCGGACCGGCGTTCCAAGATGCATGAGAGCACCCGTTCCGGGGCGCTATCGGGCAGCAGCCGTCAATGAACGCACGGTGGTGGTTCTCGGCCGCAAAAACCCTGTGGGGAGGCGGCAGTCGTGCATGTGCGGGGGCATATTGCCAGCGGCGTGAGACACGGATTCATGGCCGGTTCCATAATTCATGCTTCAAGCGCCGCTAACTCCGCGGGAGACACTTGGCGTCGGTGCAGGGTGGTGGCCGCCAAGGCGCCGGCAATGCCGAATTGGCGCAGGGAGCGCAGATCGGCCGCGTCGCGCACCCCTCCGGCTGCGTACAGCCTGTTTGCCGGGAGCCGCCTGGACAGCCGGCGCAACAGTGGGCGGTCGGGGCCCCGATGCCTGCCGACGCGGTGCAATGCCATAACGATAATCTCTTGCGGCCAGATTTCTGCCCGGGCAAGCCAGGCAGCGCCGCCCAGCAGCCGCCCAGCACGGAAATCCAGCGACAGGATCGCTTTCCGCCTCTCTTGCTGAGACAGTTTTTCCGGCATCAGTTTCGACTCGCTGCCCAGTACGCGCCGCAGATTGTTGCCGAAGGGCAACGGCGCATTCCCGCAGTCCAGCCAGAAGCTTACCTGTGGGAAGCGCCTCGCCAGGACGGCGATGCAATCCGTCTGGCCGGGCCCTCCTTGCAAGGCATCCAGGTCCGCAAGGTAGAGCCGCCGGAACGGGTAGTAATCGAGTAGCGCCGCCACCACCGTAGCGGCCTCTGCGCCGCCACACAACTCCGAATGCAATGGCGGGTAGTCGGCGCGGGCGCCGCCATGGGCATGCACTGCCTGGCCGGCGCACAGGTCAACCGCGGGGATCACGATCATGGGCGGCTCGTACAACGCTCACTTTTTGCCTCGCTACTGCCTTGTCGCATTGCTTGTCTCTTCTTTTCCCCGTGGCGGGGCGGCGAGCCGGTTCCCCGCCTTGCCCGGGTCATATACGGGCCTGTGCATGGGCCGGGTGCGTAGCGTTCCCGCCATTTCCCGGCGAATGCGCTCGCGCGCCAGCCTTACGTAGGGCGTGCATACCTCGGCGCCGGCGCCCCGCCTGTTGTGCCTGAGCGCCGCGACGATACTCGTTCCCGTCCCCAGGAACGGGTCCAGCACCCAATCGTTTTCGGCGGTCATCGAGAGCACGAGCCGCTCGATTAACTCTGCCGGGAACTGGCAGGGATGTTCGGTTTTCTCCACATGGTTGTTTTTGACATTGGGAATCGCCCACAGGTCGCCCGGGTTTTTCCCCAGGGGGTTGCAGGAATATTCGCCGGCCCGGGGGCCCCTGAAGTATTTCTTGCCGGGATATTTTTGGGGAACCCGCACCGGGTCGAGGTTGAAGATATAACGGTCGGTTTTGGTGAACCAGGCGATCGTTTCGTACCTCCCGGAAAAACGCTTGTTGCAATGCAGCCCATGCTCGAAATGCCAAATAATGCGATTTCTCATCTTTAGGCCGCGGTTCTCGAATAGTGGGTATAGCGCCGTGTCCAGCGGAACGATGGCCCCGTCCCGCACGTAGTTGCCGACTTGCCAACAGATGCTGCCGGCCGGAGAGAGAACGCGAATGCATTCCCCGATGACCGCATCCTGCTGTTTCAGGTACGTATCCAGTCGCAGCTTTTTTTCGTATTCCTTGCCCAGGTTGTAGGGGGGCGATGTAACTACCAGCTGGATGGATTCGTCGGGGACCTGTTTGAGCAATTCCCTGCAGTCCCCCGGGAACACGACCGCCCGTCCGTCGGCGGCGAAACGCTTGCGGATCGGAAAAAGCGCGGGCATTTGCGCTATATCGTGTTGGCCAGGGACCGCCGCATGGCTCGCTTCGTTTATCCGCCTGCCGGTAATGCGAGTCTATCGCAATAGGGCCAAAAGCCGCCGCGCCGCTGGAAACCGGGGCGGGCCGCTGGCGCGACGGCCCGCCCTGGCGGAATAAGAAGGCCTGGCATCAGACAGGCAGGCGATACCAGGCAAGGACCGAATTCCCTTTCGGTCAGCGATCATTGCTAGTCCCAGTTCAGCGCGCCACCGCTCTGGTACTCTGTCACCCGTGTCTCGAAGAAGTTTTTTTCCTTCTTAAGATCGATCATCTCGCTCATCCAGGGGAACGGGTTGGTTGCGCCCGCGTACTGTTCGGGCAGGCCGATCTGGGCACAGCGACGGTTGGCAATGAATTGCAGGTAACCAGAGAACATCCGGGCATTCAGCCCCAGGATCCCCCGCGGCATGGTGTCGTGGGCATAGCGCGTCTCCAACTCCACGCCCTTGCGGATCATCTCGACGCTTTCCTGCTTCATTGCGTCGTCCCAAAGCCGTGGATTTTCAATCTTGATCTGGTTGATGACATCGATCCCGAAGTTCATGTGCATAGATTCGTCGCGCAGGATGTACTGGAACTGTTCGGCGCAACCGGTCAGCTTGTTGCGCCGGCCCAGGGAAAGCACCTGCACGAAGCCTACGTAGAAGAAGATGCCCTCGAAAATTACATAGAAGGCGATCAAATCCCGCAGTAGTCGCCGGTCGGCGGCCAGGGTGCCGGTGTGGAACTCAGGGTCGCCCAGGCTGTCCGTGTAGCGCATCGCCCAGGCGGCCTTGTCGTGTATGGAGGGGATCTCGCGGTACATGTTGAATACCTCCATCTCGTCGAGTCCCAGAGATTCCACGCAGTACTGGTAGGCATGGGTGTGCACCGCTTCCTCGAAGGCCTGGCGCAACAGGTATTGCCGGCATTCCGGATTGGTAATGTGGCGATAGACCGCCAGCACCAGATTGTTGGCTACCAGCGAGTCGGCCGAGGAGAAAAAGCCCAGATTACGCTTGAGGATGGTGCGTTCGTCTTCGCTCAGGCCATTGGGATCCCGCCACAGGGCGATGTCGGCGTTCATGTTGATTTCCTGCGGCATCCAATGGTTGGCGCAGGCGTCCAGGTACTTCTGCCAGGCCCATTTATACTTCAGGGGCACGAGTTGATTGAGATCGGCGCGGCAGTTGATCATTTGCTTGTCGTCCACGGTGACGCGCCGAGCGCCAAATTCCACTTCCTCCAGGCCGGTTACGCCGCTACTGCCGCGGTTGCCGCTGCCCTCCTGGGCGGCGGGGGCGGGCGCGTCGGTGTCGGTCCATGGCCGTTCGGGTTGCGGCGTCGCAGACGCCGTGTTGTTCCATTCCAGCATGATGTTGTCCTCCTGGTTCCCCTAGTTATTGACAGGATTCGCACTCGCCGTCGTGCAGAGCGCAGACCTCCGGTACGGTCTGTACCGAGTTCAATGGGTTGGCGTCGCGCCGCCCCTTCTCCGTGGTGCTTTTTTCGACATGGGTGGCGCCGATGCTGCGCAGATAGTAGGTGGTTTTCAGCCCGCGCCGCCATGCCAGTTTGTACAGTTCATCCAGATTTTTTCCGTCAGGGGCGGCCGCATACAGGTTCAGCGACTGCGCCTGATCCAGCCACTTCTGCCGCCGAGCCCCCGCCTCTACCAGCCAGCGTGAATCGATCTCGAAGGCGGTGGTATAGAGTTCCTTCAGGTTGGCAGGGATGCGGTCCGCTTGTTGCACACTGCCATCGAAGTACTTGAGATCGTTGACCATAACTTCGTCCCACAGACTCAATTTCTTGAGATCGCGCACCAGGTAGGGGTTGACGACGGTGAACTCGCCGGACAGATTGGATTTGACGAACAGGTTCTGATAGGTAGGCTCGATCGATTGGGAGACACCGCAGATGTTCGAGATCGTCGCCGTTGGGGCGATCGCCATGCAGTTTGAGTTGCGCATCCCAAGCTGCCGCACCCGCTCCCGGAGGGTGTCCCAGTCCAGGGTCCGGTCCGTGTTGACCTCCAGGTACTCGCCCCGGTCCCGGGCCAACAGCGAGATAGAATCTATGGGCAGGATGCCCTGGCTCCACAACGAGCCTGGGAAGCTGCTGTAAGTGCCGCGCTCTTCCGCCAATTCAGAGGAACTTCGGATCGCATAGTAACTGATTGCCTCCATGCTGCTGTCGGCGAACGCTACCGCCTTTTCGGAGGCGTAGGGGATGCGCAGTTTGTACAGGGAGTCCTGGAAGCCCATTATTCCCAGGCCCACGGGGCGGTGCCGCAGGTTGGCCTGGCGCGCCGCCCGCACCGTGTAGTAGTTGTAGTCTATGACGTTGTCCAGCATGCGCATGGCGGTGCGCACGGTTCTCTCCAGCTTGGCATGGTCCAGCCCCTGCTCGTTGACGTGTTGCGCGAGGTTGACCGAGCCCAGGTTGCAGACGGCGATCTCGTCACTGGAAGTGTTCAGCGTGATCTCCGTGCACAGATTGGAACAGTGAATGACCCCGGCATGCTGTTGGGGGGAGCGCAGGTTGCAGGAATCCTTGAAGGTAAGCCAGGGATGGCCTGTCTCGTAGAGCATGGTGAGCATCTTGCGCCACAGGGCGACGGCGCGGATGCGTTGGCAGTTACGCAGCTTCCCTTCCTGCGCCCGTTGCTCGTACTCAAGGTAGCGCTGCTCGAACCGCAAACCGTAGAGGTCGTGCAAGTCGGGCGCCTCGTTCGGGGAGAGCAAGAGCCACTCCCCATCCTCGCAGACGCGCTTGAGAAACAAATCCGGTACCCAGCAGGCCGTGTTCATGTCGTGGGTGCGCCGCCGATCGTCGCCGGTATTTTTCCGCAGCTCCAGAAATTCTTCGATATCCAGGTGCCAGGCCTCAAGGTAGGAGCAAATGGCCCCTTTGCGTTTGCCGCCCTGGTTGACCGCAACGGCGGTATCGTTGACTACCTTGAGGAACGGCACGACTCCCTGCGACTGGCCGTTGGTGCCGCGGATATGGGCGCCCATGGCCCGCACGTTGGTCCAGTCGTTGCCCAGGCCGCCGGCGTACTTCGACAGCATGGCATCGTCCCGGATGGCGCTGTATATGCCCTCCAAGTCGTCCGGCACGGTGGTCAGGTAGCAACTCGAGAGCTGCGGGCGGCAGGTCCCCGAGTTGAATAGGGTAGGGGTGGAGCTCATGAAGTCGAAAGCGGACAGCAAGCGGTAGAACTCAATGGCATATTGATCCCGTTCCACCTCGTGGAGGGCGAGGCCCATCGCTACCCGCATGAAGAAGGCCTGGGGCAATTCCAGACGCACTTCTTCGCGGTGGATAAAGTAACGGTCGTAAAGAGTTTGCAGCCCCAGGTAGTTGATCCGCAGGTCGCGATCGATGTCCAGAGCGGCGCCGAGCTTTCCCAGATCGTATTGCTTAAGCTGCGGGTCCAGCAATCCGGTCGCTACTCCCTCCTCAATGTATTTGGAGAAATACTCCGGGTATAACTCTTTCATTTCCTTGCGGGTGGGGGAAAGCGGCCGGTCCAGAACATGGCTTACGGCCTCGCGGCGCAGACCGTGCAGCAACAGCCTGGCGGCTACGTAGGAGTAGTTCGGCTCCTGTTCGATCTGAGCGCGGGCGCCCATGACCAGCGCTGTCTCCAGCTCGCTTATGCTGGCGCCGTCGTACAAGTTGTCCAGCGCCCCGCTGAGGACTTGCTCTGCGTCCACTGCCTCCAGTCCCTGGCAGGCCTCGGCGACGATGGCGCGCAACCGCTTCTTGTCCAGCGGTTTTCGCTGACCGTCGGGGAAGAGTACGGTCAGGGAAGGGCTCTTCCCTCCCTTCTCCTTGCCCTTGCGACGGGCCCTCTCGCGGGCGCGGTCTTCGCGGTAGATAACATAGGCGCGCGCGACCTTGTGTTCTCCTGCCCGCATTAAGGCCAGCTCGACCTGGTCCTGAATGTCCTCGATAGCCAGCGTGCCGCCAGTAGGATAGCGGCGGTGCAGAGCCTGGACCACTTGCCGGCTTAACCGCTCCACGGTCTCGTGGACCCGTTTGGAAGCGGCCGCGTTCCCTCCCTCCACGGCCAGGAAGGCCTTGGTCACGGCCACTTCGATTTTGCTGGTATCGAAGGGAGTGACCTTGCCGTTGCGCCGGATTACCCGGGATTGGCCCGGACGATGCGCCAGGAGCTCCGCCTCGTCGCCCGTAAAATCCTGCCGTTTCTCCCAGCCGGGAGCTGCCTTTGCTCCTGCTCCCGACCGATTTTCGGAAAGTGTAGTCATCTTCTATACCCCGTATCCCGAACCGGCCATATCCAGAACCAGTCTTTGCTTGACTGCGTCCCCCGGTTTCCGGTTGCCCTGGTTCCCAATAGTGGACATTGCGCCAGTGTAGCGCCACTATATCTTGTGGTCAACCCGTCCGGAAGAGGCAAATATTGTGTTTATTCCCGTGGAAACCCTGGGGAGGGTCTGTGGACAGGATGGGTATGGCGCGCATGGGAGGCCGCTGGCCGCTCCGGGGCGCTGTCTAGTTGCGTCCCGGGGGGGCGTCCAGGACGATGCTGCTGTTCCCGGTTCGGCAATTATGCCGAAGGCCCTTGACGGCTTGGCGTGCGCCCGCTGCGTCCGGCCCTGAAGGCGCCGGTCTTACGGCGAAGCGGCAGAGGAGGAAAGGGTTGAAGGGGTCCAGTCCGGGCGACGGTACTCTATTGCCACGGTGGTCTGGATGCCGCCGCGGGCGTTAAAGCGGGCGGTGAGATGCAGGAAGCGTGGCGCCAATACCGCTTTCAGGTCGTCCAGGATGCGATTGCTGACCGCCTCGTGGAAGGTTCCCAGGTCGCGATAAGAATGGATATAGAGCTTCAACGACTTCAGTTCGATGCAAAGCGCTTCGGGCACGTAATCCAGTTCGAGCACGGCGAAATCGGGTTGACCCGTGCGCGGACAGAGGCAGGTGAACTCGGGGATGCGGATGTGCAGGGTATAGTCCCGCTCCGGCGAGGGATTAGGGAAACACTCCAAAATCTTGCGCCTGGTTCTTGCTGCTGTTTTCTGCTCTTTCGCACTCACGTTCAGCCACGCTTTGCTATGCCGTTACGACCCCTCCCGCAAGGGCGGCGTCCGTCCCATTTGCATACTTATTATCCCACAGGCCGTTCCGGGGGGCGATCCTTGCCTCCCTCCCGGTAAGCCGGTATTTTGTCAGGCCATGCGGTTACGCCAGCTTCGTTTGTCAGGCTTTAAGACCTTCGTAGATGCCACTGCCCTGGACTTGCGGCGCCCCCTGACCGCCATTGTCGGGCCCAACGGTTGCGGCAAGTCCAACTTGATAGACGCCGTGGCCTGGGTTCTGGGGGAGAGTTCCGCCCGCCACCTGCGCGCCGAACTCATCTCCGAGGTCATTTTTTCCGGTTCGCGCAACCGCCAGCCGGCCGGACAAGCTGGCGTCGAATTGCTCCTGGATAACAACGAGGGGCGCTTGGGGGGGCGTTTCCTCTCTTACCGGGAGGTCTCCATCCGGCGACAGGTGGACCGCGAGGGGGTTTCCAGTTATTTCCTGAACGGGACCCGTTGCCGCCGACGGGACATCACTGCCTTGCTGCACGGGACTGGCCTGGGACCGCGCGGTTACGCGATTATTGAACAGGGAATGGTCTCGCGCCTGATCGATGCCGGACCGGACGCATTGCGAGCGCATGTCGAGGAAACCGCCGGCATTTCCAAGTACCGGGAAGACCGCCGGGAGGCTGAGGGGCGCATCCGCAGAGCGAAGGAAAATATACTGAATTTAAGTTACTTACAAGATGAAGTGAATAAACAGATTAAAGAATTAGAGCGGCAGGCCGCGCAGGCGAAGCGCTATCGGCAATTGTGCGACCGGGAGCGGCAATTGCAAGGCGAATTGTTGGCACTGGACTGGCAACGGCTGAAAGAGCGGTTCCAGAGTTTGCACGGGGCCTGCCAGGAACTGGAACTTGCGGCCGAAGGCGAGCGCAGCCGTCTGCGCCATCTGGAGGCGGAACTGGACCGGGTGCGGCAGGAAAGCGCGGCTTTCAACCGGATTTGCGACGACTTGCAAGGGCAGTTCTACCGTCTGCACTCCGAGATTTCCCGCTGGGAGCAAAACCTAAAGCATGGCAGGGAGCGCATTGCGGCGCTGGAAGAGGAGTCGAAACGAAATAAGGTCCTGCTGGCGGAGGAAGAGGCGCATTGCCGGGCCGAACAGCAGGAACTTGATTCCCTGGAAGGCCAGTGCCGGAAATTGCTCCCTTTGCGGGAGAAGCGGCAGCGCGAGCGCGAGCGGGCGCAGGCGGCGCTACAGGAAACGGACCGTCTGTTGCAGGAAGGACAGGAAACCTGCGATCGTTGCAGCGAAAAGGCGGGCGCCCTGACGCGTGAGGAAGAGACAGCCCGTACTCGCTTGGAACATCTCGCCGCCCGCAAGCGTGAGGCCGAACGCCGTAGCCAGGAGCTCCAGGGAGAGCTTCGGGAACTCGATCCGCGGGGGCACGAGGTTCTCCTTGGTCAGGAACGGGAACAGCTGGCGCGGGTAGAGCGGGAGAGAGAAGAGCTGGGCTCCGCGGAGCGAGATACCCGCCGTACCCTGGCGAAATTGCGCGCCTCGGTCGCGGACCTGGAACAGCGCCTGGACAAGGAACGCGCCGCCCACCAGGAGATGCATTCCGCGCTGTCTTCCCTGCAGGCGCGTCAGCAGGCAGCGCTCGGCAGCGATCAGGAGCAGGTCAACCAGTGGCTGGAGGAGACGCAGCTCGCCGCCGTACAGCGCCTGGGCGAACGCTTGCAGGTGGCGCCCCGTTGGCGCCAGGCGGTGGAATTAGTGTTGGGAAGATACTTGCAGGCGGTGGAGTCGCCCAGCCTGGAAGGGGTGTTTCCAGCCCTGGATCGGTTGTCGGCGGGCGTGGTGGGCGTTTACCGATTGCCGTGCCCCGCCGCGCCCCCGGATGCGAAAGACAACGGGTTGCCTCCTTTGCTTCGCTACATAGAGACTCCGGAATTTCCCGCGGGCTTGCTTGCCGGCGTGTTCGCCGCCGAACATACGGAGGCGGCGCTGGCTGCGCGTCAGCGCCTGCAGCCGGGGCAAAGCGTCGTGACGCCAGATGGTCTTTGGTTGGGGCGCGACTGGTTATGGCTGATGCGCCGCCGCGGCGATGAAAGCATTTTGGAGCGGGAGGTCGAACGCAAGCGCTTGCAGCAAGACTATGCCGAGTCGCGGAAACGCTATCGCGGGCTGGAAGAGGAGTTGGCGCAGTTGCGTTGCGAGGCCGCGCGCCAGGAAGCCGCCTGCCAGGAATTGCGCGAGCGGCTGCAGGTTTGCCAGGAAGCCTTTGGCGAGCGACATTCTCGCCTGGCTGCCGACCGGGCCCGACGGCAGCAGCGCCAGGAACGCGCTGAGCGTATCGGGCGGGAACTCGAGAAGCTTGCGGCGGAAGGGGCCGCGATCGGAGACGAACAAGAAAAGCTGCGGCAACTATTGTCATCCCTGCAGCCGCGTAAGGAGAAGTTGGAGCAGGAACGCGAACGACTTTTAGAGCGTCGGCAACGGCAGCGGGACGAATTGGCGGCGGCGCGGCAGCGTTGGCAGGCGAGCGGCGATGCGTTGCACGAAACAGACCTGCAGTTGGAGTCATTGAACTCCCGAAAGGAGTCGCGGCAACGGGCCTTGAAGCGTCAGCAACAGGCGCAGCAACAGCTGGCGGTGCGCTACCGGGAGCTACGCGCCGATCTGGAGCAGGCCCGGGCTCCTCTGGCCGGCTGGCAGGAGCGGTTGCAAAAGGGGCTGGAGCAGCGCCTGCAATTGGAGCGGGAGTTGCAACAGGGGCGTGAGAAGTTGACTCGGCAGCAAGAGAGCCAGCAGGCGCAGGAGCGCCAGCGGGCAGAGTGCGAGAACCGCCTGCGCGAACAGGAGGCCGCGGTGCAGCAGGAGCAGCTCGCCGTCGGCGAAGCCCGGGTCCGCATGGAGGCGGCAGCAGAGCGGTTGACCGCGTTGGACGGCGTTGGCACCCCCGAAGAAGTCCTGTCCGGCCTGGAAGAGGGTGCCGATCCCGCGCTTTGGCAACAGCGCTTGGACAGAATACAGCGCCGAATCCAGCAGTTGGGCACGGTTAACCTGGCGGCGGTGGAAGAACATGCCCGGTTAACCGAGCGGCAGCAGGAGCAGGAGCGCCAGTACGAGGATCTGCAGCGTGGTCTGGAGACCTTGGAGCGCGCGATTCGTCGTATTGATCGGGAGATGCGGAAGCGCTTTCAAGATACCTTGGAGAAACTGGACGGGCACTTGCAAGACTTGTTCCCTCGTCTGTTCGGCGGCGGACAAGCGCGGTTGGAACTGATCGAACCCGGGCAGGCCGAGTCCGGGGTGGCGATCCGCGCCCGGCCTCCGGGAAAACGAGGGGAGGCGATCCACTTGTTGTCCGGAGGAGAAAAGGCTTTGACGGCGGTAGCTTTGCTCTTCTCCATCTTCCGTTTGAACCCTGCGCCGCTATGTTTGCTCGACGAGGTGGACGCGCCTCTGGACGATGTCAATGTTGGCCGCTTCCTGGAGTTGGTGCGCTCCATGACGGATACGGTGCAATTCGTTTTCGTTACCCACAATAAGATCAGCATGGAAATGGCCGATGCCCTGCTGGGAGTTACTATGCGGGAACCGGGCATTTCGCGCATCGTCTCTGTAGATGTCGGAGAGGCCGTCGAGCTGGCTGCCACGGCCTAGCGTACCGAGCGATGGACGGCAGTTTGCGTTTCAGTCTCCTGTTGTTGGGGCTACTGCTGTTGTTGGGGCTCTATCTTTGGGGAGCCGTGAAGGGGCGCCGCGATAACCGCCGTCTGCCGGGCAGGTCGCATGGCGACAACGTGCACGGGCGGCGGCGAGAGGAAGAAGGTTCTGGTTCCGCGCGGCGGCAGACTCTTGCCGAACTCGGCTCTTTGATCCACAGCAGTCGGCAACGGCGCCGGGGGACACTCCCGCCGCTGGCATCGGCGCCGACCCGGCCTGGCGCCGGCGGCCCCCTTAATGACGATGTCACCCGGCCTCCTGACGACAGGGTCTTTGCCGATGCCGCCCCTCCTGATCTCCCCTATGACAAGGCGGACGATACGATCACACAAGCCCCCGCCCCCTCCTCCGGGAGCCTGACGGACAAAGAAGAGCTGTTGCTCGTCTATGTAACCGCACGCGGAGACAGAGCCTTTACCGGTACGGAGATCGAGGAGGCTCTGGAGTCTGCCGGATTACGGCGCGGCGCCCTGGATATCTTCCACTGTTGCGTCTCGGTGGAGAATACGCAGGCCATGCCCTCGTTCAGCGTAGCCAATATGTACGAACCGGGGACCTTATCTGCCGCTGAGTTGCCTCGCCTGCGCACCGGCGGCCTGGTGTTCTTTCTGCGCCTGCCGCATCCCGATGGCGTGGAATCCCTGGCACGGATGTTGGAAGGGGCGCACACAGTGGCCCGTCAGCTTGGCGGAGAACTTTCCAATTCTGAGGGCGAGGCGCTCACTCCAGAAGGCATACAGCAGCTGCATCGGTATGCCGAACAGGCTTGTCGTCCATTGCCGACCGCGGAGCGGTAAGCCCGCGTGGGCTGTGAGGAGGAAGAGCGGGAGCGGGCGACGCGGCGTTGCGCCGAATTGCGCCAGGATATCCTGCGGCACGACCACAGTTATTACGTGCTGGATGCGCCACTGATCCCGGATGCCCAATATGATCGCCTGTTGCGCGAGCTGGCCCGCCTCGAGGAGCAATACGGACTGGCCGTCCCCGACTCGCCCACGCAACGGGTAGCTGGAAGGCCGCGGGGCGATTTTCGGGCACTGCGCCACCTGTCGCCGATGCTCTCTTTGAGCAACGCGTTTGACCGGGAAGAACTGCGCGCTTTTGACGAACGCATGCGCCGATTGCTAGACGCGAAGGAGGTGGAGTATGTTGCCGAGCCCAAGCTGGACGGCTTGGCGCTCAATTTGCTCTACGAGCATGGCCGATTACTCCAGGCCGCGACCCGCGGTGACGGTCGGGTCGGCGAAGAGGTCACAGCCAATGCCCGCACCATCGGCATGATCCTGCCGCGCCTGCTGGGGGCGTCCTTCCCCGCGCGCATGGAAGTTCGGGGCGAGATCTATATGACCCGCCAAGGCTTCGCGGAATTGAATCGTCGCCAGCGGGAGTCGGGGGCAAAACCTTTCGTCAATCCTCGCAACGCAGCGGCAGGCAGTCTGCGGCAATTGAACCCGGCGGTGACGCGCCGCCGCCCCTTGCGTTTCCAGGCGCACGGCGTCGGAGAGTGTTCCGGCCTCCGGCCGCGACGGCACTCTGAGTTGTTGCGGCAACTGGCGGCCTGGGGATTGCCGGTTTCTTCCCGCTTCGAGATCGTGCGCGGCAGCCGCGGGTGCCTGGACTACTATCGCCGGCTTCTTGCCAGCCGGGAGCGATTGGACTGCGAAATTGACGGCGCGGTTTTCAAAGTAGAGACCCTGGCTGACCAAGCTCGCCTGGGCGCGGTCGCGCGCGCCCCCCGTTGGGCCATCGCATTTAAATTCCCTTCCAGGGAAGAGAATACCCGGATTCTGGACATAGAGACGCAGGTAGGCCGTACCGGCGTCCTGACCCCAGTGGCTCGTCTGGCGCCGGTATTCGTCGGCGGTGTCACGGTGACCAATGCTACGCTGCACAATTGGCAGGAAATCCAGGGGCGGGACATCCGTATCGGCGATACCGTCGTTGTCCGTCGGGCCGGGGATGTCATCCCCGAAGTCGTCGGGGTACGACGGGAGTTACGCCCCGCCAACGCTGCGGTTTGCCGCCTGCCGGCAAACTGTCCTGCCTGCGGAAGCGGCGTCCGCACCGAAGGGGCATTGCTCTATTGCCGGAACCGCGACCACTGCCCGGCGCAACGCAAGACCCGTCTGCTCCACTTTGTCTCACGCAAGGCGATGGACATTGAGGGTTTCGGCGCCGCTCTTATTGAGCAGCTGCTCGAACAAGGCTTGGTGCAATCGCCAGCGGATCTGTATTCCCTGCGCCGTGAAGACCTGTTGCGGCTGGAGCGAGTCGCCGATCGCTCGGCCGACAACCTGTTGGCCAACCTCCATGCCAGTCGCCAGACGACCCTGGGGCGCTTTCTATACGCCTTGGGAATCTCCGGGGTGGGAGAACAGCTCGCCTATTGCCTGGCAGCGGTTTTTTCGCGCTTGGATGAGTTGCTTCGCGCCGGGGTCGAGGTCTTGTGCTTCGTCCCTGACATCGGCGCGAAAAGAGCACAGGAGATCTACGGCTTCCTGCAGGCCCCGGAGAACCGGGAACAAATCTCCCGGTTACGGGCATCCGGGGTATCCTGGAAGGAGTCAATGCCTGCGCCTGAAAGCCATCCCCGGCCACTGCTTGATTTCTTTGAGCGATTCCAGCATTTGCGGGCCGCTTTCGGCTCTGGCTGCAAACCCTTGCGCATCCCGACCCCGCGGGGATTTCAGGAGCGACCGCCGCTGGCGGGCATCGGCAAGGGACGGGCGCAGCAGTGCGCCGCCTGGCTGGGTGCGCGGTTTTCCAGTTTGCGCGAGTTCCTTGCCCAGGGGCGCGACGGCATGGCCGCTGCCTTGGGGGAAGAGGGGGGGCCGGACTCGGCTACGGCGGCGGCGCTGTTGGCCCTGCTTACCGATCCTTACTACCGGCGCATTGTCGATCAGCTACATGGCCTGGGGCTTTGCTGGCAAGGGGCTTCCGCGGCGCCGGGCCGGAAGTCGCCGATTTTCGTGTTGACCGGTACCTTGCCGTCCCTGTCGCGGATGCAGGCCAAGAGTCTGATCGAGGCCAGCGGGGGACGGGTCGGCAGCAGCGTATCTTCCCGCACTGGTTATTTGGTCGTGGGGCGGTCGCCCGGAGAAAAGCTGCGCCAGGCGCGCGCACTGCACATACCGGAACTGGACGAAGAAGGGTTGCGGCGACTGTTAGATGCGGACTAAGAAGGGCGGTCCGCATGGCAGGTCCCAGCGTCTGTTGTAACAGGGAATGGAGGCATCCGGGCGGCGCCCCGGAGATACGCCCCGGAGATACCTGTAATGAAGAAGAATAATGCCGAACAGCTATTGTTGGACCGTGCCCGGCAGGGAGACCGCCATGCCTTCGATTTGCTCGTGGCGAAATACCAGCAGCGTGTGCACCGTATGCTCAGCCGCCTCCTGCCGAACCCGGAGGATGCCTACGATATTGCCCAGGAGACCTTCCTGCGCGCTTACCAGGGTCTGGGCTCTTTTCAGGGAAAGAGCACCTTTTATACCTGGCTGTACCGGATTGCCATTAATGCCGCGCGCAACCATCTCGCCATGCAGTCTCGTCGCCCGGTATCGCTTCCGTGGCCGGATGTTCCGGAACCATTTGCCAATGAAGAAAATCTAAGAGAAAATGATACCCCGGAACATGCGTTGTTGCGTGACGAAATCCAGGAGGTTGTCATCCAGGCATTCGAAGTCTTGCCGGAAGAGTGGAAGACAGCTATTACCTTGCGTGAAGTGGAAGGACTCAGTTACGAGGAGATCTCCGAAGCCATGTCATGTCCCATAGGCACGGTTCGTTCCCGCATCTTTCGTGCCCGGGAGGCGATTAGCCAGCGCCTGCGGGAATTGCAGGAGGAATAGGACCGTGAACCGAGTAAATAATCCTCAGACGGAAACTTGGCTGTCTGCCTGGCTGGATGACGAGGCCGAATGCCAGGAGGGTGCGCTGGAGCGCCTGTTGCACGATCCCGGGTTGCGCGCAAAATGGCGCGGCT
Organism: Gammaproteobacteria bacterium; assembly: GCA_028817255.1. Classification (NCBI taxonomy): domain Bacteria; kingdom Pseudomonadati; phylum Pseudomonadota; class Gammaproteobacteria; order Candidatus Porifericomitales; family Candidatus Porifericomitaceae; genus Candidatus Porifericomes; species Candidatus Porifericomes azotivorans. The sequence continues at coordinate 32,504 of JAPPQA010000027.1, forward strand.
ACCACGTGATCGGCGACTGTCTGCGCAGCCAGTTTTCCGGGCGGGCACGCCTGTTGCAGCCCGTTCCCCCCCGCCGCCGGGGGTTGGCGTTGGCCTTTGGTTGCGCCTTGGCGGTCTTGCTGACATTTGGGATCGTTATGATGCTGGTGCCAGCGGTCGGTGACCGCGGCGGGAACGGGGAGAATGTCGTGGCGTTGCCGGATTTGCCTCTGCAGATCGTTAGCCGGGTGCCTGGAGAACTGGCGCCGCCGCAACGCCGTTTGGCCATTTATCTGGTCCACCACAGCGAGTATCTCGCCCACAGCAGCGCTCAGGGAATGTTTTCTTATGCCAGAATTGTGGCGGCTACCGAGACTGGGCCGTAAATTTCTGCTCCCGTTCCTGCTCGCGTTTGCGTCTCCGGCCTTTCAGGCACAGGCGCAATCTCGGGATACGGAACCCGCGGATCGGTTGTTGCGGGAAATGATCCAGGCCAACCGCAAATTGCGATACGATGGCGTCTTCCTGTACCGCCGGGACGATTTGATCTCCCCAGTACGAGTGATCCACCATCATCCTGGCGAGCAGAAAATTGTCTCGTTGAATGGGCTCGTGCGTGAGCCTTTCCCTGACCGTGCCCGGGCATCGGGCGTGTCCGCCCGCTCCGAGGACCGCAGCTACCTGCTGAAGAACCCGAATATGCGGCCGGATCGCCTGGCCCCCTTGCCGCGGCTCTCCATTCGGCAAATGCAGCAGTACTACGACCTGCAAGTGACGGGGGAGGGTCGTGTGGTCGGGCGCCCTGTTTGGATCCTGGAGGCGCGTCCGCTGGACGATCTGCGCTACGGCCGTCGCTTTCACATAGACCGGGCAACCTGCCTGCTGCTGCAATCGGAAGTGAAGGAATCCAACGGCCGCATCATCGAGCAGATTACCTTCGTGTCGCTACGGTTGCTGGAGCCGGAAACGACGGAGGATGACGCTGTTTCTTCACACGATTGGGAAGAAGAGGCGCCGGTTGCCGGGGAAGAAGGACAGTCCGGTTGGACCTTTTCTGCCGCGGCGCACGGTTTTGCTCTGGCGGATGGAGGCTTGCAACCATTACGCATCGCAGGAGCGCCGGTGAACCAAGTCGTACTGACCGACGGCCTTGCTTCCGTCTCCGTATTCATTGAAGTCCGGCCCGGGGGATCGCTGTATATCCCGGAGGGTTCCACCAATCTGAGCGGGCTCAATGCCCACACGGCCTATAAAGACGGCTACCAGGTCACTGCCATCGGCGTTGTTCCGTTACGCACGGTGCGGCTCATCGCCGATTCGGCGCGGCCGGCTTCCGGGTCGTGATGCCGGGGCGGTTTCGCAACATCCTGCTGCCGGCGATCCTGTGGGCGGCGGCACTGCCCCTCGCCGCCGCGTCGCCCCTGCCGGACTTTACTGACCTGGTCGAGGAGAACAGCCCCGCGGTGGTCAGTATCGAGGCCCATGCCGCACCGCCGCAAATCGCACGCAGGCATGAGATCCCCAAGGATCACCCCTTGTTCCATTTCTTCGAGAAGTTCTTCAAGGACCCCCCGGCCGGACGGACCCCCTGGTCTGCCCCGCGCGGTTCGGGTTTTCTGGTCTCTGCCGACGGCTATATCCTTACCAACCGTCACGTCGTAGGCAACTCGGAGAAGATCGTGGTGCGGCTACAGGATCGCCGCGAGTTCCGGGCCAAACTCATAGGTACCGATGAACATTCCGATCTCGCCGTATTGCATATTGATGCCGAAGACCTTCCCGCAGTAACCGTCGGCGATTCCTCCCGCCTCAGGGTGGGGGAATGGGTCATGGCCATTGGCTCGCCCTTCGGGTTCGACTATTCGGTGACCGTTGGGGTCGTCAGCGCCATTGGCCGCGGGTTGCCGAACGAAAATTACGTGCCTTATATCCAAACCGACGTCGCCATCAACCCGGGCAACTCCGGCGGGCCGCTGTTTACCCTGAACGGCGACGTAGTCGGCGTGAACGCACAGATTTTCAGTCCCACTGGCGGCTACTCCGGGCTGTCTTTTACCATTCCGATCAACCTCGCCATGGAAGTTTACCGGCAGATCCGCGAACATGGCCGGGTCACGCGCGGCTGGCTTGGAGTGCGCATACAGGATGTTACCCACGAACTGGCCGCGTCGTTTAACATGGACCAGGCGCGCGGCGCCTTGATCGCCCAGGTGTTGCCGGCCAGCCCGGCCATGCGCGCCGGTTTGAGGGAAGGGGATGTTATCGTGCGTTTTGGCGACCGGGAGATTATCTACGCCTCCGACCTGCCGCCGCGGGTTGGATCCGCGGCCATCGGCAGCGAGGTGGCGCTCGAACTGATCCGGGACGGGCGTAGCAGAACCCTGCAGGTCACTGTAGGAGAATTGCCTGGGGATGCAGCGGATCGGCCGTTGGCGGATGTTGCACCGCCCGCAGCGCCCCTGGGACTGGAGGTGAGCGATCCCACCGAGGAGGAGCGGCAGGAGTTGGCGCTTGGCGACCACGGGGTGGTCGTACGGAAAGTGATGCCGGGGCCGGCGCTCGCCGCCGGCATCCGCGTAGGCGATGCGCTGTTGCAGTTCGATAATCGCGAGCTCGAAGGCAGCCAACACTTCCGCGCATTGGCCGGTAAGCTTGCTGTGGGAAAGCCAGTGCCGATTCTGCTCCAACGCGACGGCGTACCCCTGTTTCTGGCGTTGCGGCGTGACCCGCTGCCCGAGGATTTGCCCTGAAGGAGCAGGAGCCTGGCCAGGCCCGCCCCGTCCAGCGGCGCGTTATGCCCCTGCTGCAATCGTCTTCTGTCGGCTCCATGGATTCTATGCGCAACTTTTCCATCGTCGCCCATGTGGATCACGGCAAATCCACATTGGCCGATCGCTTGATCCAATCCTGTGGCGGTCTCAGCGAACGGCAGATGCAGGAGCAGGTGCTGGACTCCATGGATCTGGAGCGGGAGCGAGGGATTACGATCAAGGCGCAGAGCGCCGCCTTGCGTCACACTGCCGCCAATGGCCGGGAATACCTGCTGAACTTGATCGATACCCCCGGACATGCTGATTTCAGCTACGAGGTATCGCGTTCGCTGGCTGCCTGCGAAGGGGCGCTACTGGTTATAGACGCCAGCCAGGGGGTGGAGGCCCAAAGCATCGCCACCTGCCGGATCGCCCTGGAACAGAAGCTGGAGATCGTCCCGGTCTTGAACAAAATCGATCTCCCGTCCGCCGACCCGGAGCGCGTATCGCGGCAGATCGAGGAAGTGCTGGGCCTGTCTGTACGTGAAGCGCCGCGGATCAGCGCCAAATGCGGTCAGGGGATACCCGCGCTGTTGGACACTCTGGTGCGCCGCTTTCCTCCTCCCCACGGCGATCAGGAAGCACCTTTGCGGGCCTTAATCGTTGATTCCTGGTTCGACAATTACCATGGGGTCGTCTCCCTGGTGCGTGTGTTCGATGGGGCGGTCGCCGTCGGTGACCGCGTTCAGATCTTTTCGACGGGGCGAGCATATCCGGTGCAGCGATTGGGCGTCTTTACGCCGCGGGATGTCCCACGCCAGCGGCTGCATGCCGGCGAGGTAGGGTTTCTGATTGCCGGTATCAAGGAAATTGACGGCGCCCCGGTAGGGGATACCCTGACCTTGGCCCGGCGGCCGGCATCCCGCTCGCTGCCGGGTTTCCGACGGATCAAGCCGCGGGTCTTCGCCGGTCTGTTCCCTGCGGATTCCTCCTGCTGCGATGCGTTGCGCGCCGCCTTGGAAAAATTACGCCTGAACGACTCGGCCCTGCATTTCGAGGCAGAACATTCCCAGTCTCTGGGCATGGGATTCCGCTGCGGCTTTCTGGGAATGTTGCATATGGAGATCGTCCAGGAACGCCTGGAGCGAGAATACGGCCTGGACTTAATCACGACTATGCCGACGGTTATTTACCAGGCGTTGACTGACAGTGGCGAACTGCTGTCAGTGGATAATCCGGCTCGGATTCCGGAACGGACCCGGATTGTCGAGTGGCGCGAACCAGTAGTTCGGGCCGACCTGCTTGCGCCGCGGGAATACGTGGGCCGGGTGCTGGCCTTGTGCCTGAAACGGCGGGGCAAACAGCAGGAAATCCGTTACCTGGAGGGTCGTGCGGCACTGCGCTTCGAGATGCCGCTGAGCGAGATTGTGCTGGATTTTTTCGACCGGCTGAAGTCCGTCAGCAGCGGTTATGCCTCTTTCGATTACGATTTTCTGGGTTTCGTTCCCGCCGACCTGGTGCGGCTGGATGTGTTGCTCAACAGCAAGCGAGTGGACGCCTTGTCATCTATTGAGCACCGCGACTCTGTTGCCGTCCGCGCCCGGCAATTGGCGCGGAGGCTCAAGGAGGCGATCCCCAGGCAGATGTTCGACGTGGCCATCCAGGCCGCTCTCGGTTCAAAGATTATCGCCCGGGAGACCGTCAAGGGCCTGCGCAAAGACGTGACCGCCAAGTGCTACGGCGGAGATATTACCCGCAAGCGCAAGCTCCTGGAGCGCCAGAAGGCCGGCAAGCGCCGGATGAAGAGCTTCGGTGACGTACAGATTCCACAGGAGGCCTTCCTGGCGCTGTTGCGGGCGGAGAGGCAGGGTTGAGTATAGATTTTTCCTGGGTGATGGCCTCGTTGGTCCTGGCCAGCGGCGGACTCGTGTGCGCCGGCCGGCTGGGCCGGTACTGCGACCGAGAATGGGCGGAGTCGGGGGTCGTCCAGTTGGCTCGCTCTCTGTTTCCGGTATTCCTGATCGTGTTCCTGATCCGTTCCTTCCTGATCGAACCGTTCCGTATCCCCTCGGCGTCTATGATGCCCACCCTGCTGGCGGGCGATCTCATACTGGTCAATAAATTCGACTATGGCATTCGGTTGCCCTTGGTCCACTATAAGATCGTCGGCGACGGTCAGCCGCGCCGGGGCGACGTGATCGTGTTCCGCTATCCGCTGAACCCCCGCCTGTCCTATATCAAGCGCGTGATCGGTCTGCCCGGCGACCGGGTACGCTATCACGAGAAAAACCTGTATATTAACGGCATGCCGGTAGAGCGCGCGCAAATTGGAGGCTTGGATACGGAGGAGCCCGGGAATGATGGCGGGCGCGGCCGCCTGTCCTGGGAAGAACTGCTACCCGGCAGGGCACACGAGATCCTGGTGGACCCGCGGCAAGACCTGGTCACGGAGACGAACGTGGTTGTCCCGGAGGCGCATTATTTCGTTCTGGGAGACAACCGGGATAACAGCAGGGACAGCAGGTTCTGGGGTTTCGTCCCGGACGATCACCTGGTAGGCAAGGCCTTCCTGGTTTGGCTGAGTTGGAACGGAGGGATCGTATGGCAAAGAATAGGCAAAAGCATCCAATAGCATTCGGCGGCCAATGGCGGCGTCAACTCGGGCTCAGCCTCAGCGGCGTAGCGATAGCGGGGACTATCTTTTTGGGCATCGCCTATCTAGGGCTAAAGATTTACCCTCTTTACTACGAACGCTTTCTGGTCATCCAGGTGATGGACACCTTGGTTGCGGACCGGAAAACGGCACGGTCCAACGAGGCCCAACTGCGGTTCAAGTTTCTGCGCTTGGCGGGTCTGAATGGCATCACAGTCATAAAGCAGACAAATATCCACGAGACCTTCAACGTGGTGGAGCCCAGGAAAAAGGGACAGCCAAGGCTCCTTGTCGTCACTTACGAGGCGCGGTCACCGCTGTTTGCGGATCTGGATCTGTTGCTGAAATTCCATCAGGAGCGGATGTTGGGAGAAGGGGAGGGCTGACAATAGCCTCGAAGATTGCCGATAACCGGGAGCTCATGCCTTGCGAGTTATTACGGCATCGCTTTCGCGACCGCGAATTATATTGCCAGGCTCTGACCCACAGTAGTGCGGGTTCTCCCCATAATCAGCGCCTGGAGTATCTTGGGGATTCTTTACTTGGCTTTTTGATTGCGGAGCACTTGTTCCGACGCTTCCCGCGGTCCCGGGAGGGAGAGTTGACCCGGATGCGCGCCCACCTGGTCCGGGGGGGCGCCCTGGCACGATTGGCGCTGGCGCATGGTCTGGATCGGCGTATCCGGCTGGGGAAAAGCATCGCCGCCCGTCTGCCGCTTCCAGAATCGGTACTCGCGAGCCTGGTCGAGGCTATTGTCGGCGCCATCTACATGGACGGCGGTCTTGAGCGTTGCCGACGCGCCGTTCGCTTTCTTTATGGCAAGGAACTAAAAAGCTTTGCGCCGTCCCGTGCCCGCAAATCTTCCAAGACGCGCCTGAACGAATTTCTTCAGGCACAGGGATGGGCCCTGCCGGTCTATCGCGTACTGGGCAAGGATAGCTGCCTTGAAGAGGAGAAATTTATCATACAGTGTCAGGTCTTCGCCGCGGGCAACGGCGCCGCGGACAGCGGGAGCCAGGGAGGCATAGAGCTGATCTGCCAGGGTTCGGGGCACAGCAAGCGCCGGGCGGAAGAAGAGGCGGCGGGCAAGGTCCTGGCACGGTTGCAGGTGCAGTCTTGAACTTTTTGCCGCGCCGGGAATGCCCGGTTCCCGGCCCTGACTATGGCCGCCGCGTTGCTCTCGTTGGCCGGCCCAATGTAGGCAAGTCCACGTTGCTAAACCGGGTCTTGGGGCGCAAACTCAGCATTGCCTCACGACGCCCGCAGACGACCCGCTTTTGGGTTGCCGGCTGCAAGAACGGCCCCGATGGGCAAATCGTTTACGTAGATACGCCAGGCCTGCAATTTTGTCGGCACGACTCGTTGAATCGCCATCTTCGCAGGGAGGCGATCCGTGCCCTGCACGACGTACACGCTGCAATCTGGGTCGTAGAAGCCCTGCATTGGAGGCGGGAAGACGAATTCGTGCTCGGCCTTTTGCGGGATCTGCATCCGCCCCTGCCTACCCTGGTGGCGGTTAACAAAGTGGACCAGGTTCGGGACAAAACGCGCCTGCTGCCTTATCTGGAGCGGTTAGCGGGGCATCTGGATCGCTGCGAGGCGGTTCCTTTATCGGCCCGCACTGGTTTGCAAGTGGACGTGTTGGAACGGTGCTTGGCGCGTCTGCTCCCTGCACCGCCTGTGCCGTGCCCGGCCCAGGAGGAAGAATCAGTTAATTTACCAAGGACTTGCGCTGAATTATTGCGAGAGAAGCTTTTACATCGTTTGGGTGCGGAACTGCCTTATTCTCTGGCAGTGACTGCCGAGGAGCAGACGGCTTGCGGTCCGATATTGCACTTGCGCGCCGTGGTTTGGGTAGAGAGGGAAGGGCAGAAGCGAATCGTAATCGGCAAGGAGGGAACGGTGCTCAAGGAGGCTGGGCGCCAGGCTCGTTGCGAGTTGGAGGCGATGCTGGGCCGGCAGGTGAACTTGAAGAGTTGGGTCCGGGTCAGACCGGGCTGGTCTGCCGACCCCCGGGCCATCCTGCAATTCTGCGGCTGAATGCGGCGCGGCCGTGCGGACGGACTTACATCCCTGTTATATATTGCACCGGCGTCCCTATCGGGAACATAGCTTGCTGATCGAGGTGCTCTCTCGCCGTCATGGTCGCTGGGGGCTCGTGGCTCGCGGCGTTCGTCGTCGTAGTCGTCGCCCCGCCATTCCGTTACAGCCATTTCAACTGTTGCTGCTTTCCTGGCAGGGGCGTGGCGAACTGGGGACGCTGACCCGGCACGAATCGGCTGCGCCGCCGCTCGCTTTGCCTGTAGAAAACTATTTTGCCGCCCTCTATCTCAATGAATTATTGCTGTCGCTGTTACACCGCTACGAACCGCACCATAGGTTGTTCGCTTCTTATCACGATACCTTGCTTTCGTTGCAGGGCGGTGGGGACCAGGAGGCGCCGCTGCGCAGTTTCGAGGTGTGCCTGCTGCGGGAACTCGGCTACGGCCCGGCCCTGGAGCGGGAGCATCCTTCCGGAGAGTACATCTGTGCCGAAGCGCAATACTATTACCAGGTCGGGTTGGGTCCCTGCCGTAATCGTCCGGCAGGCGATTACCAACAGATATCCGGGCGGGCCTTGCAATTCCTCTCCGGAGAGGGTCCTGCTACGCCGACCTCGTTGCGCGAGGCGAAGCGTCTGTTGCGCCATATTCTGGCGCAGCAGTTGAATGGCCGTCCCCTTGCCAGCCGCGCGCTGTACCGCGAATATCTGGGGCTGTCGCACTTGGCTTCAGAACAGGCATCAAGCAGCGCCTAGACCCCGGATGATTTACGGGATTGGTCTGGATATTGTTGATGTCAGGCGGATACGCTCCACTTGGCGTCGTTTCGGAGAACGCCTGGCGCGGCGGCTGTTGCACCGGGAAGAGCTGCTGGAGTATGCCGCCTGCCGTCACCCGGAATATTATCTGGCCAAACGCTTGGCGGCTAAGGAAGCGCTGGTCAAGGCCTTGGGCACCGGTTTTCAGGATGGGATCGTCGCCAGCCAACTGCTGCTCACCCATTTGCCCAGCGGCCAGCCGCAACTGCATTGCCAGGGAATAGCGGGGAAATTACTGCTGGAGCGCGGGATTACGGAGCGGCATGTCAGCATCACGGACGAAAAACATTATGTATTGGCCTGTGTCGTACTGGGCCGCGGTCGGCGCCGAGACTGACCGGACGAGGACTCTTTCTTCCTGTCTGCCATGGCGCCTCCTTCCGTTCCGCCTTGCCGCCTGCCTGTAGCCGATCGTGACGGGGCATTGCCTTTGGCAGGGGCGCGGTCACGGCGCCCTCCGCCGCCGCGCCGCCCGCGACGGCGGCCACCGCTGCGCCGGGTTTCGCCTCGACTTTGGCGCTCTTGCCGCGGCCGCCGACCTGCTGTCCCGCCGCTACGGCGCCCCCAGCCGCGCAGGGCATCCCACAGCCGCAACAGCCATCCTCTCCTGCCGCCGCCGTGTCCTGGAGCCATTCCTTCCACTACCGCTCGCGGCACCTTGCGTTGGCTGCGCCGCAGGTAGTTCTCCAATTTCGAAGAAAGCGCGGTTCCTTCTTCCCGTCTCTCCTCGCGCGCTTCGGATTCCCCTCGGCGTAGCCGGCGCAGTTGGTAGCGCGGGATTTCCAGACCCGCGTCCGGGATCATAAGGATACGAATATTCTCGCGTTTCTCGATCTCCAGCAGGGTCTCCCGCTTCTCGTTGCCGAGGAAGGTCGCTACGTCGATCGGCAGGTGGATAACTACCTGAGCAGTGGACTCCTTGACGGCCTCCTCTTCGATCAGCCGCAACAAGGCAAAGGCCTGTGATTCCAGCGAACGGACCCGCCCGGTACCGCTGCAACGCGGGCAGGCCTCAGAATTCGCGTCGCTGAGCGAAGGCCGCAGCCGTTGGCGGGACATCTCCAAAAGTCCGAAACGGGAAATCCCCCCCATCTGCACCCGCGCACGGTCCAGGCGTACGCATTTGCGCATCCGGGACTCCACTTCGCGCTGACTGGCGTTGTTGGCCATGTCAATGAAATCCACCACGAGCAGTCCCCCCAGGTCGCGCAGGCGCAACTGGCGCGCGATCTCCTCTGCCGCCTCAAGGTTGGTGGTCAGCGCCGTTTCTTCAATGTCGCCGCCGGCAGTGGCGCGGGCGGAGTTAATATCTATGGTGATCAGCGCCTCGGTGTGGTCAATTACCAGAGAACCGCCAGAGGGTAGCGAGACCTCGCGGGCAAAGGCGGAATCGATCTGGCTCTCAATATGGTTACGGACGAACAGGGGCTCCGGCCCGGAGTACAGGCGCAACTTGTCGAGAAATTGCGGCATGGCTTGCTCCATGAATTCCCGCGTCCGCTGATAGAAGTCCTCGTTGTCTATAAGGATCTCCTGTATGTCGCCGCGCAAGTAGTCACGCAGGATCCGCACTACAATGTCGCTTTCCCGGTACACCAGAACCGGGGCCGCTCGCTCTTCGGCAGCCGCCTCGATGGTCGCCCACAGGCGCAACAGGTAATCCAGATCCCGCTGTAATTCGTTGGCATCCATGCCGACGCCCGCGGTGCGCAGGATCAAGCCCATGCCCCGGGGGATCTCCAGTGTGCTCAGAGCCTCCCGCGCCTGCTCCCGGTCATTGCCTTCGATCTGCCTGGATACTCCGCCGGCGCGGGGGTTGTTGGGCATCAGCACGAGATAGCGCCCGGCCAGGCTGACGAAGGTGGTCAGGGCAGCGCCTTTGTTTCCGCGCTCTTCCTTTTCTACCTGGACGAGCAACTCGCGACCTTCTTTCAATGCGTCGCCAGGGGCAGGGCGCTCGTCGTCGTCCGCCTCCGGCCGGTCGGGCAGGCAGAGCACATGCGCCACCTCTTTGAAAGGCAGAAAACCGTGGCGCCCCGTGCCGTAGTCCAGGAAGGCGGCCTCCAGGCTGGGTTCCACTCGGGCTATCCGCGCCTTGTAAATACTGCCTTTCCTTTGCTCCCGGGTCCCGGACTCGATATTGAGGTCGTATAGTTGCTGACCATCCACTAGAGCGACACGCACTTCCTCTGGTTGGGCGGCATTGATTAGCATTTTTTTCATTTGTAGATCCTCTGCTTTTCAGCGATTATCGGTTAGGCGCACCAGGAGCGTCCCACAGCTCGGTCACGGGGACGCCACGGGGCGCCGCGGTTGCCGAAGGCGCTGTCAGGCGAAGTCGTGAAAGCGATTGCTGCGTGTGGCGTGCAAGGGAAACCCCTGCAACGGTCCTCGAACGAAAACGCTTAATGCCAAACCCCCTTCGGCCCCTGGGGACAGACGCAAGGACGCGATCTCGTTGTCGCCCCGATGTCCACCCGCGGATGTCCGCCCGCGCCAGATGCTGCTACTATAGCAGACATGGCAGATGCGGACAACAGCGGCCATTACCGGCCTGTGGATTATCTGCGGGTGGACGCCGAGCATGACGGTCAGCGCATAGACAATTTCCTTGCTTTCCGGCTGCGCAGCCTGCCGCGCATGCGCCTCTATCGCCTGTTGCGCCGGGGAGAAATCCGCGTCAACCGGGGCAGGGTCCGGCAGGACTACCGGTTGCGGGTCCGCGACCAGATCCGGTTGCCTCCGCTCTACCTGTTGCCCGCGAACGAATCGCCGCCGCCGTCCGATTCCCTGCGCCGGGAACTCGAAAGCCGCATTCTGCACGAAGACGAGCGCCTGCTGGTCGTGGATAAGCCCGCCGGGCTGGCTGTGCACGGCGGTAGCGGTTTGCGCCACAGCCTGCTGGCGGCGCTACGCCACCTGCGGCCCGATGCGCCTTTCCTGGGATTGGCTCACCGATTGGACCGGGATGCCTCCGGTTGTCTGCTGCTTTGCAAGGACTACCGCTGGCTGCGGGAGTTGCAAGCCAAGTTCCGGCAAGGCCGGGTCCGCAAGAGCTACCTTGCCCTGATTCGGGGCTGCCCGTCCCGGCCCCGGCTGCGGGTCGAATTGCCGCTGGCCAGGGCCGGGAACGCCGACCGCCGCCGCGTCGTCGTTTCCCCGCAGGGGCGCGCCGCCGCCACCAACTTGCAGCTGCGGCGCTCTTACGGCCGGGCCAGCCTGGTCTCGTTGCGAATCCCTACGGGCCGCACCCATCAGATTCGCGTGCATACCGCCTCCATCGGCCACCCTCTGGGAGGAGACCGTAAATACGGGGCGCCGGACTTCAATCGTTGGCTGCGGCAGCAGGGTCTGGTGCGGCTATTCCTGCATGCCGACACGCTGAGTTGGAGCGGCCCTCCGGCGGCGCCGCCCTTGCGCGCCCCTCTGCCGGAAGAGCTGCGGTCAGTCTTGCGCCGCCTGGCGGACTGCCCGGATGCCCCCGAGCGAGTGCGGCACATAGGGAAGGGCTGACGGATTCGGTTATGGGAGCTTGGGGACCTGAAGGTTGTTTTTGAGGCGGAAATTTTAGTAAAAAATTAAATATAAACATATATTTATAGATTTAATTGAATCTAAATTATTGATTTTGGAACGAGGATGCGACGATGATACGAGGCAAGCGGCATTCGTGGTAGAATTCCCGGCATGGAACAGGCGACTGCCGAATTGCCAACCCAGGGGTCAATAGCGTACTGTGGGGAACCGGTTATAAGCGCCGTCGCAGACGCGATGATTGGTGCCGTTCCCTTGGAGACTCGTTTTTATGAAAAAATCTACATCGCTTTTACAGGGCTTTTGTCTAATAGCACTGGCGCATGTTTTTCATCCGCAAATTCAAATGAGCGGAGATTATGTGTATTCGCTTGATGGCGATAGAGACTGCTGAAAGGTAAAGGATGAGCGAGCCTGTCTCAGGAGCCCCCGCGTCCGCCCCCTCTTGGGAGCGCGGTCTGGTGGACCGCATCGCCCGGGAGCATTTTGCGGAACAGCGGCGCAAGCGGTACTGGAGTATCTTCTTCAAACTGCTGATATTCGGCTATTTTTACTTGCTTTTGGGGCTGATCTGGCAGTCTAGCGAGGTACGGAAGAGCGGCGCCCTGTTAGGGATGGGCCGGCATACCGCGGTGGTCGATGTCGAGGGGGTTATCGCTGCTGACGAGCATGCCAGTGCGGATAATATCATCTCCGGGTTGCAGGCGGCTTTCGAGAGTGACGACGCGGCGGCGATTATCCTGCGTATCAACAGCCCGGGCGGCAGCCCCGTGGAGGCCGGTTACGTTAGCGATGAGATTTACCGGTTGCGCCAGAAGCACCCGGACAAGAAGGTTTATGCGGTGGTGACCGGCATCTGTGCCTCGGGCGGTTACTACATCGCTTCCGCTGCCGACCAAATCTACGCCGACCCGGCCAGTATCGTCGGTTCGATCGGAGTGATCCTCTCCAGTTTTGGCTTTGTGGAGGCCCTGGAAAAACTTGGCATACAGCGGCGACTTATGACCGCCGGCACGCACAAAGGGTTGCTGGACCCGTTCTCACCGCAGCGTCAGGAACAAGTCGAACACTTGCAAGTGATGCTGGACAACATCCATAAACAGTTCATTGAGCGGGTCAAGAAAGGCAGGGGAGACCGGTTGACGAACGAGGAGCAGGTCTTCAGCGGCCTGATCTGGACCGGCGAGCAGGGCGTGAAATTGGGTCTTGTAGATGCCCTTGGCGGGATGCATTACGTTGCCCGCGAAGTGGTGGGTGCCGAAGAGATCGTAGATTACACCCAGGGCGAGGAGTACGACTGGGAACGGCTATTTAGCGCTTTGGGCGAGGCAGCGGTCGGCAAGCTGGCCGCAATATTGCACGGCAGTTCACTCCCCCGATAGCGCCCCCCGATAGCGCCCCCGATAGCGCCCCGATAGCGGCGCGCACCCTGCGCCGATCACCCCCTCGGGGAGACTAAGAAACTACCGGCTCCTCTGGTAGCGACGCCAGCAATGGGTCCAGGCCCTCGCGTGCCAGCATTTCTGTCAGGCGCACCAGCGGTAGCCCGATCAAGGCGGAGGGATCGTCTCCTCGCACCCACTCCGCCAGGCACAGGCCCAGCCCCTCCGAGCGAAAGGAAGCGGCGCACCCCAGTACCCGCTCTCGCTCCAGGTATGCCTCAATGCAGGCTGGCGACAGTTGCCGGAAACGCACCCGGGTCGCCACACAGTCCAGTTGCATCCGCCCGCTCGGGTGCAGCAGGCACAGGCCGGAAACAAATTCCACCTCTCTTCCGCTAAGCGCCTGCAATTGCCGTTGCGCCCGCTCGCGGTTCCCAGGCTTGCCGAAGATCTCTACCCCGTCCAGTGCCGCTACCTGGTCGGCGCCTACAACCAGCCGTCCCGGGCCGGCCATCGCCCGCGCCTTTGCCTCTGCCAGACGGCGCACGTAATCTCTGGGCGGCTCCGCCTCCCGGCGGCTCTCGTCAATGTTGGCGGGAAGCACCTGGAATGGCAATCCCAGGCGTGCCAGCAACTCCCGCCGCGATGGCGAGGAAGAGGCCAGCACCAATTCCGGGTGTAGAGCTTGCGAGTCCGCCATGGCGCGGATTAAACCCCTGGTCTCCCAAGGGAGTCAAATCGGCGCCGCCAGGTATATTGTGTAGGCAACGGAAGGGTGGGGCGACTAACAGCCGAACCTTGAACGCTGTGCAGATGCGGCCGGCCCGCACGCGGGTACAAACCCAGGCGCAGGCTATGCTCGAATGCGCCTCAGCGATTCCTGGCGCGCATGGTCTCGATTTGGAAATAGGCCTTGTACAGATGGCTGGCGAAGCGATAGAACCCGCGCCCTCGTTCCCTGCTCGGCACTACGGCCCCCAGCTTGCGCATCCGGTTGAGAAAGTTGTCCAGCCCCTTGCGCTCGGCAACACTCAGCGTCTCTACCTCCTGCAACTCCTTTCTGGAAAACTCGACTCCGACAATATCGTCATGCGCGGTGAGCTTTTTCAGGATGGAACGGTACCTTCTGCTCTGTAGTTCCCGAACGAGTTCGCTTTTCAGGAAACGACGCTTCACGGCATCGCCCGCCTCGACAATGCCATGGAACATCTCTTCAGGCGTTACCTTCTTGTTCTTTGCCTGCCGCCATACTGCATCGCCGATCTCATGCGCAAGCAATGGCAGGCCGCCGCAATAACGGGCGATCGGCTTGATACCGTTGTTGCTTAGCACGACATTGCGCCGTTTCAGGACAGTCCTGAAGAACGCCGCGCTCTCCGATAACGTCCACGGCTGCAGACGCACCGTCGGCAGCAAAGCCTGCTTCTTTGCCCGCTTCCCGGGGACATTGTTGGCTGTCGCGCTCTCCATCGCATCGTAGAGACAAGTCTCCGTACAGACGAAGAGCAGGCAAACGGGGAGATGCGCCGCGCCATTGGCCGCGTCTCCCGCCAAGCGCATCAGCCAATCCGCAAATTCGGGGTCGGCGGCCAGGTCTTCGATGTCATCCAGGATCAACAGCAATACTTTTCTGTCGCTCTTGCCGCTTCCCGCCCTGTTGACGAGTTGCGCCATGATATCGGCGAAATCGCGCAACGCCGCTGCCTGTTCTTTGTCCGCCAGCCGCAACCGTATCCCGGCGCCGTAAGGGCCGCTGTTCTCGATGCGCCCGTTGTCAAAGGCCCGCCACAGGCTCCTGCCCCAGGATTTATTCTCGTTGTCTTTCAGCAGTTGCGACAGGGCCTCGGCCGGCAGTTCCTGTATTCTCTGTGCGCTCCCGAGGCGCACGTGCGCCCGGACGGCCTTCTCGTTGCGCTCCGCGAGCAGGCCGACCAGTGCGGCCAGCGAGCTCTTGCCAACGCCGTGCTCGCCGGCGATCCAGCCGACCTGCAGTTTTCCTCGCCGCGCCTTGCGCACCATGGCGAGTAGTTTTGCAATCGGCCGCTCGCGGCCAATGAACGTCTCGGCAGGCGCCAGTCGGTTGGGTGCGAAAGGGCTATTTCCTGGATTCATGGCAAAGCTTCCAATTTGAACAAAGGCTTAACTATAACAGAAATCGGCGCCCTTGCGGTAGCCGTAGTCTTTGCCAATGACACGATGCCGGCGCGAGCCGGAACGGGGGCGGCGATTTCAATGTGAAATGAATTCCAAAAAAGCCGAGGTTGGCAATTTCTCAGCGCCAAGTCGCCGCGCCATTTCCGCTGTCGGCGGGGCCGGATTAAGGCGCCTTTGCGGCAGCGCCATCGGTGCCGGCCCAGCCTCGCCGGTAGCCGGCCAGCAATTCAGCGCGGTTGCTGAACAACCAGTCCGTCTCAAGTTGCCACTCCCGTTTGAAGCCGTTCTCCGAATCCACGAAGCCGGCGCCCACTTTAATGCCCTGCCGCCGCAGGCGCAGGCGCAGGCGGCGCCCCAGCAGTAAAAAATGCCCGGCCATCCCACCGTAGCCGTGCGCCAAAACCTGGCGTGCGATATAGCGAGTGTTCGTCTCGGCAACCAGCACCTTGCATTGCCGGGGCCAACAGCGCAACTGCGCCATCGTCTCCGGGTGCAATGCCAACAGGTGGAAGTCCCGCTCCGGCACCAATCCCTGCAGGATTTTCCGCAGCTTGGCGTTGTAGCGCGGTTCGTAGGTCTGCCGCTTGACTTCGATCATAAAGTGCAGCCCTTCCCGGAAAGCGCCCAGGACCTCTTCCAGAAACGGCACTTCCGGACAGCGCTGCCGCATCTCGGCCCGGCTCAGTTCTGCCGGGCGCAGGGATGCATCGCCCCAGATCCGTCCTCCGTCAGCGTCGTGCAACACAACCGGGCAGCCGTCCCGGGTGAATTGCAGGTCCAGTTCTATTGCCCATACTCCGGCCTGCAGAGCACACTGAAACGCCTCCATGCTGTTCTCTTTGATTTTGCGGTTGCCGTCGTGGCAACCCCGGTGCGCTACCAACTTGCAGACCCCTTGCAAAGGCGCTACGCCCCGTCGCCTGGGGATCCGGGCATATGTCTCGGCGAGTAACCGTTCCAGCGCGTCCTGTATCGCCATTTGCTCATCATCCTCTATGATGCGAAGCGAGTCCAATCGGATCGCTTGCATCGCAATGTGCCGGAGTAAGCGGTTGCTGCTGCATTTCTGTTGCCGTGTTGGCCTGGGCGCCGTTTGCTGCGTTGTTTATGGAGGCTGCCTGGGGCGCCTGCGCCAGGGAGTCGGGTCGGGAAGAGCCTGCCATGGACCCGTCGGATTTTTGACAAGAAACCGGGACAAAGGTAGCATCGGTACGGATGTGGCTCAGGTTGTCGGCGCTCGGCGCTTGCGTATGCGCCTGTCGCAGCCTTGCCGACATGGGGCACGGCGCGGAATCTTTTGGAATCGCCGCCATGGGCGGCGCTTTGCTGTGCAGCTGCCCTGGCACTGGAGGCCGCATCCCGAGTACAAGAGGGGAACTGAACGCATGGCCGTACAGAAAAGTCGCAAATCCAATTCGCGTCGGGGCATGAGGCGCTCGCACAACGCCCTGAAGGCGCCGACGCTAACGACGGATGCGCAAAGCGGAGAAGTGCGCCTGCGCCACCATGTCGGCCCGCAGGGCAGCTACCGGGGGCGCCAGCTGCAATTGACGCGCAAGCGCAAGGACAAAGCGGAAGCGGAAGCGGAGGACACGGCGCAGGAGTGACCGCCTCGCATACGACAGGGGCGGCGCCGGGCGCCGCGCCGGTAGCGGAGAGAGCTGTATCCCCAGGCGCGCCCCCGGGATCGATCTGTATTTCGCTGGACGCCATGGGAGGAGATCACGCCCCCGCCGAAATCGTGCCGGCGGCCCTGCAGGCCTTGCGGAGACACCCGGAACTGCAATTGGTTTTGGTCGGGGTCGAGTCGGAGTTGCGGGAATTGCTGGGCCGGCACTCTGACTTTGGCGGGCGCCTCCGGCTCTTGCATGCCGCGGACCGGGTCGAGATGCAAGACCCTCCGTTACTGGCCCTGCGCAAGAAAAGGGACTCCTCCATGCGCATCGCCTTGCAATTAGTGCGTGACGGCGTCGCCGTCGCTTGCGTCAGCGCAGGCAACACCGGGGCGTTGGTGGCGCTGGCCTGCCGGTTGCTCAAGACTCTGCCCGGCATAGACCGCCCGGCGATCTGCGCCAGTCTGCCGGGTCCGCACAGCGATACCCAAATACTTGACTTAGGCGCCAATGTAGCCGTCAGTTCCGCACAACTTCTGCAATTTGCGTTGATGGGGGCGGAACTGGTCAGCGCCCTGCGGGGGGAATCGCGGCCGCGGGTCGCGTTGCTCAACATTGGCACGGAGGAGACCAAGGGCGGAGACCGCTTGCGCCAGGCCGCGGCGCTGTTGCAGGACAGCAACTTGAATTATGTCGGCTTCGCGGAGGGCGATGCCCTCTATAGCAGCGAGGTGGACGTGCTGGTCTGCGACGGGTTCAGCGGCAATGTAGCGCTCAAAGCCAGCGAGGGCGTGGTGCGCTTGCTGCGCGCCTGGGCCAGGGAGGCATTTTATGGCTCGCTGTACGGGCGGCTGGCAGGGGCGGTGGCTTGGCCAGTGCTTCGGCAACTGCGGCGGCGCTTCGACCCGGACCGCTATAACGGCGCTCGCTTGCTGGGGCTGCGCGGCATCGTGATCAAAAGCCATGGCAGCGCCAACCGCCGTTCCTTTGGCCATGCCATAGACGAGGCGGTTGCGGAAGTGGCGCGCGACATCCCGGCACGAATTCGCAGCCGCCTGGAGCGGGTGCCGCGGGCGGCGCTCCCGGAGACCGCCCCTTGAGCCTTTACTCCCGAATTGTGGGAACCGGCGGCTGCCTGCCGGCTCGGGTCATGACCAATGCCGAACTGGAGAGTATGCTGGACACTTCCGATACCTGGATCCGCGAGCGCACGGGCATCCGCCAGCGGCATATCGCTGGGGAAAAGGAAACGACCTGCGACCTCGCCGAGGCGGCGGCGCGGGAGGCGTTGGCGGCGGCGGGGGTGAAGGCGCAGGAGATTGACTTGGTGCTAATCGCCACCGCTACCTCCGAGCGGGCCTTTCCCAGCACTGCCTGCCTGCTACAGGACCGGCTCGGCATTCGGGGCGCTCCGGCCTTCGATCTGCAAGCCGTGTGCAGCGGTTTTGTCTATGCCCTGACGGTAGCCGACAAATTCATCCGGGCGGGGGACTGCCGTACAGCCCTGGTGGCAGGGGCCGAGATCTTCTCGCGCTTGGTGGACTGGAGCGACCGTAGCACGTGTCCTCTGTTCGGAGACGGCGCCGGTGCGGTCGTATTGCGCGCCGACACGCAGGCGGGAATCTTTTACAGCCGCCTTTATGCCGACGGGAGCTACCATCGCCTGCTGTACGCCTCCGGCAACGGCTGCTCGAACGGCAACGAAAAGAGGCACATCCGCATGCAGGGCAGCGAAGTGTTCAAACTGGCGGTCAAGACGATGAGCCAGTCCTTGTTGGAGGCTCTGCGCGAGGGCGGCCTGGACAAGGGAGAGCTGGACTGGCTGGTGCCGCACCAGGCAAACCGCCGCATCCTGCAGGCTGTCGCGCAGCGGATCGGCCTGGCCGACGAGCGGGTGATCAGCACGATCGAACGCCACGGGAATACTTCTGCCGCCTCGGTACCTCTGGCACTGGACAACGCCGTGCGCGGGGGACGCATCCGGGTCGGCGATCGCGTCGCCCTCAATGCCTTTGGCAGCGGCTTTACCTGGGGCTCCGTGTTGTTGCGCTACTGAGCCGCCATGAACTTTGCCCCGTGAGTCTCGCTGTTGTTTTCCCAGGCCAGGGTTCGCAATCGGTGGGGATGCTGGCAGCCCTGGCCCGCCGTTACCCGTCGGTGCTGGAAACCTTTGCCGAAGCCAGTGCCCGCACCGGTTTGGACCTGTGGCGCCTGGCGCAACAGGGGCCTGAGGAGGAACTCAATATCACCACGCACACCCAGCCGGCCCTGTTGGCCGGCGGCGTGGCCGTCTGGCGCTGTTGGCAGGAGCGCGGGGGGGCGCCCCCCGCCTACCTGGCCGGCCATAGTCTGGGGGAGTACACGGCCCTGGTCTGCGCCGGGGCGCTGTCCTTTTCGGACGCGGCGGCCCTCGTGGCCGAGCGGGCGCGCCTGATGCAAGAGGCAGTGCCGGCGGGCGCCGGCGCCATGACGGCGATTTTGGGCTTGCCAGAAGAGCGGATAGAAGAGATCTGCCGCCGGCCGGGCTTTCGGGATGTCGTGGCGCCGGCCAATTACAACGCGCCCGGACAGGTCGTGCTTTCCGGACAGGCCGAGTCCGTGGCGGAGGCCGCCGCCGCCGCCCGTGAGGTCGGCGCCCGGCGCACCCTGCGCCTGCCGGTGGGCGTTCCTTCGCATTGCCCGCTAATGCGGCCGGCGGCGGCCCGCCTTGCCCGCGTCTTGGAGGCGCAATCGTGGCTTCCGCCGCGGATCCCCGTGCTTCATAACGTGGACGCCGGGATCTGCGCCGACCCCGCCGCGTTGCCGGAGGCGTTAAGTAGCCAGCTGTACCTGCCGGTGCGCTGGACGGAGACGGTGCAACGGTTGGTGCGGCAGGGGGTGCAACGGGTACTGGAGTTCGGCCCGGGACGGGTGTTGGCCGGGCTATGCCGGCGAATTGACCGCCGTCTGGAAGTATTGTCGGTAGAGGACCCGGATTCTCTGGAGCGGGCCCTGGAGGCGGCGGGCGCATGAGCGGCGAGCAGTCGCTGGAGGGCAGGGTGGCCCTGGTGACCGGCGCGAGCCGGGGGATCGGCGCAGCAATTGCCGATGTCCTGGGACAGCGAGGGGCCCGGGTACTGGGCACGGCGACCAGCGCGGACGGAGTCGCGGCCATTCGCAAGCGCCTCCGGCAACGGAGTATCGCAGGCGACGCCCTGCTGTTGGATCTGGCCGAAGACGCATCGCTGGCCGAGTTCGGGCAGACCCTGGCCCGGCTGGAGCCTGCCCCCGCCATCCTGGTCAACAATGCCGGCATCGTCCGCGACGGCCTGTTGCCGCGTTTGCAAGAAGAAAATTGGGAACGGGTGATCCGCGTCAACCTGGGCGGGGCGTACCGCCTCTGCCGCCTGTGCCTGCGCAGCATGCTGCGGGCTCGTTATGGCCGCATCGTCAACATCTCCTCGGTGGTCGCCCATACCGGCAACCCGGGGCAAACCAATTACGTGGCGGCAAAAGCGGGTATAATCGGGTTCACGCGCTCGCTGGCGCGCGAAGTGGCCGGACGCGGGATCACTGTCAATGCCGTAGCCCCCGGTCTGATTCGCAGCGATATGACAGCGGCTCTGACCGAAGAACGGCAAACACAGAGCCTGCGTCAGATCCCCATGGGCCGCTGGGGGGAACCGGAGGAGGTCGCAGTTGCAGTCGCCTTTCTGGTTTCTGCGGACGCGGCCTACATCACCGGCGAAACGATGAACGTGAATGGTGGAATGTCCATGAATTAGTGGGTTGAAGTGATACTTGTATCCAATTGATATTAATAAACTTTTTCATTCCAGGGGGAGCGGATTCCATCGCGATGCCAAAAATAGCGGGCGCCTTTGCCCGCAAAGGCTTGCATGGCGTTAGCGATCCCGTACACTTAGCGCACCGGATCGCACACAAACGGGGAGGTGGCATCTCATGAGCGGCGACATTGCGGAAAAGGTAAAGAAAATCATCGTGGAACAACTCGAGGTCAAACCGGAAGAGGTGACGCCCGAGGCCTGTTTCGACGATGACCTGGGGGCCGATTCCCTGTCCCAGACGGAATTGGTGATGGCCTTGGAAGACGAGTTCAAGATCGATATCCCGGACGAGGAGGCCGACAAAATACGCACCGTACAGCAAGCCATAGACTACATCCGCGAGCATGGGGGCCAGGACGCGGACGACAAGGATTAAGTCCGGGATGCGACAGGCAGAGATGGCGGCGTCCAGGCGGGCAGGGCGCCGATTTGCCAAGCGGCGATCATGAGCGGGCGGCGGCGGGTCGCGATCACCGGTTTAGGGGCGATTAGCCCCTTCGGCAATAGCGTAGCCGAGACCTGGGAGGGAGTGCGCGAGGGGCGCAGTTGCATTCGGCCGCTGGCGAATTTCGATGCCTCGGGGCTGACGGTGCGTTTCGGCGGCGAAGTGCGCGACTTCGACATTGGCGATCACCTTCCACGACGGCAGGCACGGGGGCTTTCCCTCTTCGCGCAATACGGGTTGGCAGCTGGAGTCCAGGCGGCGGCCGACGCCGGTCTGCGGATTGCCGAATCCGAGTCGCACCGGGTCGGAGTGGCCATTGGCTCCGGAATCGGCGGTTTGGAGAACATCGAGAAGACGGTGGCGCGCTACCTGGAGGCCGGACAGCGCAAGATCTCTCCCTATTACGTCCCCGGCAACATTATCAACATGGTTTCCGGCTCTCTGGCCATATTTCTGGGCGCCCGCGGGTCGAATTTCTCCTTGGTCAGCGCCTGCGCCACGGGGGCGCACAACATCGGCATATCCGCCCGCTTGATCCAGTCCGGAGAGGCGGACGCGATGCTGGCGGGGGGGTGCGAGATGGCCACTTGTCCCACCGGAGTCGGCGGTTTTGCCTCGGCCCGGGCCTTGTCCACCCGCAACGACGCGCCGGCGGCGGCGAGCCGCCCCTGGGATCGAGACCGGGACGGCTTCGTCATCGGCGACGGGGCCGGGGTAGTAGTGCTTGAAGAATACCAGCGCGCCCGGCGGCGGGGCGCAAACATCTACGCCGAACTGGCTGGCTACGGAACCAGCGCCGATGCCTACCACATGACCTCCCCCCTCCCGGACGGCGCCGGTATGTTCCATTGCATGCGCCAGGCTCTGGAGGACGCTGGCCTGGCCCCGGAGCGGGTCGGCTACATCAATGCGCACGCCACCTCCACGTCCCTGGGCGACCCCATCGAAAGCAAGGCAATCGAACGGCTGTTTGGCGACCATGCCTTCCGGCTAGCGGTCAGTTCGACCAAGTCCATGACCGGCCATATGCTGGGCGCAGCAGGCGGGATAGAGTCTATCGTCTCCGTGTTGGCCCTGCAGCAGGGGGTGGTGCCGCCTACCATCAACCTTGAGAACGCAGCCCCGGATTGCCGGTTGGACTACGTGCCCGGCGCGGCTCGCAAACTGAAATACGATGTCGCCATGTCGAATTCCTTCGGCTTTGGCGGCACCAATGTAAGCCTGGTCTTCCGGCGCCCGCACTGAGAACTGCGGCAAGGGCGGTGCGCACGGTACCGGCAGCGGTCCTGGTGGACGGCGAGCCCGGCGCCCCGGATGCCCGGGATCGCGGCCTGCACTACGGCGATGGCCTGTTCGAGACCTTCGCGGTGCGCGCCGGCAAGCCGCTGTGCTGGGAACGGCATATGCGGCGGTTGGCGCGGGGCGGGCGCCGCCTGCGTCTGGCCGTACCGGACGCGGAACTGCTGTGGCGGGAGGCATCGCGCCTGTGCGCCGGCGCGGAGCGCGCCGTGCTCAAATTGATTCTGACCCGAGGGGCGGGACAGCGAGGATACCGTCCTCCCGCGGCGGCGCGGCCCTGCCGCATCATGCTCTGCTATCCCTGGCGCGCGCCGCCGCGGGAGCACTTGGCATCGGGGATCGCGGCGCGTGTCTGCGAGACCCGCTTGGCTGCGCAACCGCGCACCGCCGGGCTCAAGCACCTGAACCGCCTGGAACAGGTGCTGGCGCAACAGGAATGGGACGATCCGCGGGTCCCCGAGGGAATCATGCTGGATAGCCGCGGCCGGCCCGTGGCGGGCACCATGAGCAATTTGTTCGCGATCCGCGGCAACCTGCTGCTGACCCCGGATTTGGCTCTCCATGGGGTGGCCGGCATCGTCCGCGAGATGCTCCTGGAACTGGCGCCCGGTTGCGGTTTGCAACCGCGGGTCGGTGCGTTGCAACTGCAGGAATTGCAAGCCGCGGAAGAGTCCTTTGTGTGCAACTCCCTGTTCGGCCTGTGGCCACTGCGTTGCATTGACGGCCATCCTGTCCCTCTGGGCCCGGCGGTCCGCCGGTTGCGCGGCGAGCTCCTGGCAAAAAATGCGATAATGCCGCAATGATGCAGAGATGCATTGCCCTATTCGGCCTTGCCATACTGGTGGGACTGCCCATCGCCGTCCTCTGGCTGCAACAGGCGATCCGGGAGGAAATGACTACCCCCAATACGTTGGAGGCGCCTGTGCAGTACACGGTGGCGCCAGGGAGCGGGTTGCGGCAAGTGGCGCAGGACCTGCACGGGAACGGATTGCTGCGCCATCCTCGCTACTGGACCCTGGCCGTGCTTTGGCGCCGGCAGCAGGAGCAGTTGCAGGCCGGAGAGTACCGTTTCCTGCCGGCGGCCACACCCGCCGAGGTGCTGGAGCAGCTAGTGCGCGGTCGCGTAATGCTGCATACGGTCACCATCCCGGAGAGCTGGACCTTCCGGCGCATGATGCAGGAATTGCGGCGTCATCCGTCGTTGCGCCAGACCCTGGCCGGGAGCAGCGAAGCGGAGATCATGGCGGCCCTGGGTACGCCTGAGCGGGCACCGGAAGGCATGTTTTTCCCGGACACTTACCATTTTCCCAAAGGCACTTCCGAACTCAGCATCCTGCGCCTGGCGCACCGGAAAATGCAGCAGGTGTTGGCCGAAGAATGGGAGCAGCGGGCGCCGGGACTGCCCTACGCATCCGCCTACGAGGCTTTGATCCTTGCCTCGGTCATTGACAAGGAAACCGGGCTTGCCAGCGAGCGCGCGCGCATCGCCGGGGTATTCGTCCGCCGCCTGCAGCGCGGCATGCGCCTGCAGGCGGATCCCACTGTCATCTACGCTTTGGGCGAAGACTTCCAGCCGCCGCTGCGCCGCGCCGCCCTGAAGATTGACACGCCTTTCAACACCTACCGGCACTCGGGATTGCCCCCCACTCCGATTTCGCTGCCTTCCCGTGCCGCCATCCACGCCGCTCTGCACCCGGAAGAGGGAGAGGCGCTGTACTTCGTCGCCAACGGCGACGGCGGCCACCATTTTTCCGCGACCCTGCGGGAGCACAATCGCATCCGGCAGCTCCTGCGCCGGCAGCGGCCGTGAGCGGGCGCGGGCGCTTCATCGTCCTGGAAGGCATAGACGGGGCGGGGAAGAGCACGAACATTTCCTTTATTGCCGACTGGCTAACGGCGCGGGGACATGCGGTAACGACCGCCCGTGAACCAGGCGGCCCGCCTATCGCAGAGCGTATTCGCGAGCTGCTGTTACGCCCGGAAAATCACGAGATGCAACCGGAGACCGAGTTATTGTTGCTGTTCGCCGCCCGCGTCCAGCACCTGCGACAGCGCATCCAACCGGCGCTGCAGGACGGCCGCACCGTGCTGTGCGAACGCTTTACCGCCTCTACCTACGCCTACCAAGGGGGCGGCCGCGGTTTGGCGCCGGAGCTAATCGCCTGCCTCGAAAAGCACCTGCTTGATTCCTGGCGGCCAGACTTGACCCTGTTGCTGGATCTGCCGCCGGAAGACGCCCGCCGTCGGCGCCGGGGCCGGGACCGCTACCATGACGAGCCCGACGGCTTCCTGCGGCGTGTTCGGGAGTGCTACCTGCGGCGTGCCGCCGAGGCGCCGGGCGTCTGCCGTGTGGACGCCACGCTGCCGCTGGCCGAGGTGCAGAAAGCTATCGTCAGGATACTGGAGCGCAGCCTGTGAACGGGGCCGTGGAGGCCGTCGCGGACCAAGCCCTTGCCAGCGGGAACATTGATGGCGACGGCATCTACCCCTGGCATCGGGCGTCCTGGCAACGGCTGAGCGAGGCCTGGCGCCAGCAGCGCTTGCCGCATGCCTTGCTGTTGGCGGGACCGCCCCAGGCCGGCATAGAGCGCTTTGCCGATTGTCTGGAGCGATTGCTGCTTGGCGCTCAATTGGGACCGGGGGGCGAATTACTGCCGAATCCGCGCGGGTTGCGATTGCTGGCCGCCGGCAATCACCTGGACTTGCTGCATGTGGTCCCGGAACAGGAGGGGGGAACGATTCGCGTGGCGCAGATCCGCGAGGCCTGCGAATGGCTGCGTTTAAGCAGCCCTGACGGCGGCCCCCGCGTACTGCGCATTGCCCCGGCCGATGCGATGCACCGTAGCGCCTGCAATTCCCTGCTGAAAACCCTGGAAGAACCATCTCCCGGCGCCTTTCTCCTGCTGCTCTGTCATCGTTCCTCTATCCTGCCCGCCACCTTGCGCAGCCGTTGCCGGCATTGCAACCTTGCTGTCCGCACACCGGAGACGGCGGTAGCCTGGTTGCGGGAGCAAGGGCCGGGGCCGGATGGCAAGCTGCGCCCGCACTGGGACGCCTTGCTGGCAGCGCAACAAGGGCCGTTGGCGGTGGCGACGGAGCGGGCGGGGGCCTTTGCCGCCCTGTTGCCGCCGCGGGGGCGACTATTGCCCAGCTTGGCTGACGCATGGTTGGAGGCGGGGGCGGCGCGCGCATTGCTCTGGTTCCGCGGCGGGTTGCTGCTCGCGATTCGCCACCGGCTGGGAGATGCGGAGCGGGGGCCGCTGGCGGCGGCATTCGCGGGCCTGGAACTTTGTTCCCTGCTCCGACTTTATGATAAGGTAGTGCGCAATGAGGCTTCGCTCTCGGCAGTCGGCGGTTTGCAGGAGCGCTCCGTGCTGGAAGAGGTACTGCTATTTTGGCGCGCCTTGGCTTGCGCAGGGCAGACCGGAACAAGAGAAGGATAGGACCGACAACGACCATGGATAACCGAATTTCGCTCACTATCCGCGACAAGAACGCGCTGTATGCCTCTTATATGCCTTTCGTTAAGAATGGCGGCCTGTTTATCCCCACGAATAAGCAATATGAATTGCGGCAGGAAATCTTCATCCTGCTGACCCTGCAACTCCCGGAACTTCGGGAGACTTTGCCCATTGCAGGTCAAGTGGTCTGGATCTCCCCGGCGGGGCAGAGCGGACGCCGTCCAGGCATCGGCGTACAGTTCAGCGACCTCGACCGCGGCGCCACCAAGAACAAGATCGAGGGACAGCTGGCCGGCGCTCTGGAATCCGATCGACCCACCCAGACCATGTAAACAGGAGGCGCCGCGGCTGCGGAGGGCTTTGCGCCTTCCGCGCTTCCCGCCCCGGGCACGCTCCATCGTCCTCACGGTTACCGCTCCGATTCCGTCATGACACTGGCCGACTCGCACTGCCATCTGCCCTTGTTGCCGCAACCGGCATCGGAGGCGCTGTCTCGCGCCCGGAAAGCGGGGGTGGGGCACTTTCTTTGCGTCTCGGTGGCGTGGGATGACTACCCCGCAATCCTGCGCCTCTGCGAACACCACCCCGATGTCGCCGGCAGCGTTGGCGTCCATCCCAACGAGGAGGACGCCGGCGAACTCTCCAGCGAACTGCTGGCCGAGCGGGCGACCGCCCCGGGGATTGCGGCTATAGGCGAAACCGGCCTGGACTATTATCGCGGCGACGGGAGCCGGGAGCGGCAACAGGAGCGCTTCCGGCAGCATATTCGCGCCGCCCGCCTGGCTCGCCGTCCGCTCATCATCCATTGCCGGGAGGCCTGGGAAGATACCTTGTCAATCCTGAGCCGGGAGGGGGCAGAAGAGACCGGCGGCGTGATGCACTGCTTCACGGGGGGCTGGGAAGAGGCGCGGCGCTCCATGCAACTGAACTTCGCTATTTCTTTCTCCGGCATCCTCACCTTCAAGAATGCCGGCCCGTTGCGCGAAGTGGCGCGCCGCATCCCCGACGAGCGGCTTCTGCTCGAGACCGACGCTCCTTACCTGGCTCCC
Source organism: Gammaproteobacteria bacterium (assembly GCA_028817255.1). NCBI lineage: Bacteria > Pseudomonadati > Pseudomonadota > Gammaproteobacteria > Candidatus Porifericomitales > Candidatus Porifericomitaceae > Candidatus Porifericomes > Candidatus Porifericomes azotivorans. The sequence goes on from JAPPQA010000027.1 coordinate 59,510, forward strand.
GTGCCACATCGCGGCAAGGCCAACGAACCGGCCTTGCTGCCGCACACGGCCGAGTGTCTGGCGCAGCTTCGGGGCGAGTCACCGGAAGAGTTGGCCCATAAGACCACGACCAACTACCTGGCTCTGTTTTCGCCGGGCGGCGCCGGGATGCAGGAAGAGCGCCCCGGCCGTTCCCGGTTGCCGCGCGCGCAATAGCGCCAGTTGCGTAGCGCCGCTTTCTACCGTTCTCTAGACCTCTCTCTGGGCCGTTCTCTGGCCTTCTTCACGCGGCAATCCAAGGCCAGGGAACTACAGCAGGGCCTCCAAATGCCGCAATGCGGCTGCCAGTTGCTCTTCCCCCTGGTAGCAATGCGGAGAGAAACGCAGTCCGCCATGGCGAGAGGCGCAGAAGACGCCCCGGCGACGCAGATCGGCGCACAATCGCTCCGGGGTGGCGCCCCGGGCGCGAAAGCTTACGATCCCTGCGCGACGTAGTTCGCCTACCGGTTCAAGGAGGCTCAGCTCATCATTTTCTTTAATATAATTAAAAAGATATAAAGTATTCCTATGAATTTGATTTGATACGGCCTCCAGCCCGATCTCCAGCAATAGAGACAGACTGGCCGACAGGGCATGGATCCCCAGCATATTCGGACTGCCGCATTCGAAGCGCCGGGCATCGTCGGCAGGGCGCCAGTCGCGGCGTTCGAAATCGCCGGCGTCCTGCACCATACGCCAGCCGTATTCGCTCAGGGCCAATTCTTCCCGGCGTTCGGCCGCGCAATAAAACAGCGCCACGCCTTCCGGCCCCAGCATCCACTTATGGCCGTCGGCGGCCACGTAGTCGGCACCGATTTCCTGCACGTCGAAGGGCAGGGCGCCGAGGTGTTGGATGGCATCCACACAGAACCGGATGCCGCGCTCGCGGCAGGCATCCCCCAGAATCTTCAGGTTCAGCCGCCGCCCATTGCCGTATTGTACCGAGCTCACAGTCATGAGCCGGGTGCGTTCGTCACAGGCTGCCAGCAATGCCAGTTCTTCGGAGGAAGCGCCGCATTGCGGCCAGTCCACCTGCCGCAATTCGACCCCGCGCCCTTGCAATGCCTCCCAGGGGATACGGTTGGAAGGAAACTCGTCGGCGCAGGTGACGACATTGTCGCCGCGGCGCCAGGGAAGTCCGGCGGCCACGAAGGAAAGGGCCTCGGAGGTGTTTTTCAACAAGGCGATATCCGAGGCCGAGGGGGCATTGAGCAACTGCCGACACTGTTCGCGCAGCCGCCGTTCGCATTGCAGCCAGTCTTCGTAGGCCCATCCCCCGTGGCGCACGTTTTCCTCGGCAAAGCGCTGCACCGCCTGGGCAGCACGGCGCGGCCAGGGGGCGATGCCGGCATGGTTAAGGTATAGCAGGCCGTTTTCCTGAGGAAATTCGGTGGCCAGCAGGGCCCTCGTTTCCGGCGGCATAGATGCCGTGGACGCCATGGCGCGTATTGTAGTCCCGCTCCGGTCGCCGTGCACGGACGC
>JAPPQA010000028.1 GCA_028817255.1 Gammaproteobacteria bacterium
GCCAGGCGCTGCATCATGTAGTACAAGGCGGTCCCTAAATACTTGAGGTAACGCAAACGGTAGTAAAGGCCGTAAAGGAGACCAAAGAGCCGCATCGTTCCCCTTATTCCTTCATAAGCAGCTGGGCGATGCGGGCGGACAGCCGGCGCGGCCCCAAACGGTTGCTGAAGGCGACGAACTTGTTGATTAGCCCCGGAATGCCGACGGGACGCCCCGCCAGCATGAGCCGAACCCCGTACTCCGCGACGCCGCGGCTGTCCACCGTCAACTGCTTGCGGAACCAGTTGCCCTGGCTGCCCGCCGTTTCCCAGAAGTCCGTCCGGGTAAAGCCGGGGCACAAGGCGCTGACGCGCACGTTGGTGCCCGCCAGCTCGACGCTGAGCGCCTCGGTAAGGTGCAGCACGAAGGACTTGGTCGCGGCATAGGAGGCAAAGCCGGGCATCGGTTGGAATGCGGCCAGCGACGCCATGTTCAGGATGCGCCCCGAGTCCCTGGATATCATCTGCGGCAGAAACAGCCAGCTTAAATGCAGCAGGGCCCGGACGTTGAGGACGATCATGGCCTCGTGCCTTTCCCAGGGCGTGTCCAACGTCGGGCCCACCGAGCCCAGGCCCGCGTTGTTCAACAGAAAGTCCACCGTCAGACCCTCCTCGGTGACGTATTCGTGCAGCTCCTTCGGCCCTTCCTGCAGCGAGAGGTCCTTCGGAACGACGCGAACCTCGACGCCGTGCTTCGCGGTGAGGTCTCTGCCCACCTCCTGCAACTTGGATTCGCTGCGCGCCGCCAGCACCAGGTTGCATTTCTTCTCCGCCAGCACCGCGGCGAGATCGGCGCCGATGCCGCCCGAGGCGCCGGTTATCAGCGCCCAACGCCCGTCCAGTTGTCCATCATGTCCATTATCCATGATTCATCTCCTCCTCGCTCCGTTGCGATCTTGCGAATGATCTTGTGAATTTCCGTCGCAAACTTCGTTCGCGCCGGATTTTACCCTCACCCCAACCCTCTCCCGGAGGGAGAGGGGGAAGAGGGCGCCCCCGCGCATTCGTCTCAGTGGAATCACGCGCTTTGTTACCCCCTTCGCGCAATAGCCCCGTTAACGCAATGCGGTCGTCACGGGATGCTCCGGCGCCATCCAGAGCTTCTCCAACTGGTAGTAGGCGCGGGCGGAGGGGGACATCAGGTGCACGATCGCATCGCCCAGGTCCACCAGCACCCACTCGCCGTAGTCCTGGCCCTCGACCCCCAGGCAGCGGACGCCGCAATCGCGCGCCGCCTGGGTCACCCGCTCGACCATGGCGCGCATTTTGCGGGAGGAACTGCCGCCGGCGAGGACGATGGTGTCGGCGACGTCGGTGAGCTTGCGGACATCGAATACGCGCACGTCTTCGGCCTTGAGGTCTTCCAACGCGGTTACGATGCGGCGGCAGAGGGTGTCCAAGATCAGGTGCCGTACAGGCGGTGTTGCCGAATGTAGCGGTACACCGGCGGCGGCAGGAGGCGTTCCGCATCCGCCGCGTAGCCGCCGCGCAGCCACCGCCGCAGCTGGGTGGAACCGATGTCGAGCGCGCCGATAGCGACCCGCGCGACCTGGCCGGCGGGGGGCAGGCGCAGGCTCGCGGCGTCTTGCGGATCGGGATGTTGCAGCAATTCCGCCAGCGGCGCCGGCAGCAGGGGCTGCACGGCAGGCCGGTCCCCGGCGGCGGCAGGGCGGTCAACGACCAGTACGCCGGTGTGCTTGAGGATCCGCCGCCAATCGCGCCACGTGCGAAAACCGTGAAAGGCGTCGCTACCCACGATCAGGCATAGCGGCGTTCCTTCGAATTCGTCGCGCAATTCATAGACGGTGTTCACCGTATAGGACGGCGCCCTGCCGCGCAACTCGCGCGAGTCCAGGATCAATCCCCGGCAACCGGCGATGGCCTCCCGAACCATGGCTTCGCGGCGCGCGGCGGAGGCGAAGGGGGGCGGCCGATGCGGCGGCTTGCCGACGGGCAGAATGCGAATCTCGCGGAATTGCCCGCCGCGGTACAATTCCTTCGCCAGGTGCAGGTGGCCGTTGTGGATCGGGTCGAAGGTGCCGCCCAGAATGCCGACCGCGGCGGCGGACTCCATACCCGCCTCGCGCTTTGCGCCCGTCGCGCGCATCCGTTCCTCCCTGCCCCCCGCCTGCCGCCGCCCGCGCCCGGCACGGCTTGCCGCGCCCATGGCGGCGCCGCTCTCAGCCGCGGATCTGCCCATCTCCCAGGACCACGTATTTGCGCGAGGTCAGCCCTTCCAGCCCTACCGGACCGCGGGCGTGAAACTTGTCGGTGCTGATCCCGATCTCGGCCCCCAGGCCGTATTCGTAGCCGTCGGCGAAGCGGGTGGAGGCATTGACCAGCACGGAGCTGGAGTCCACCTCGCGCAGGAAGCGCATGGCACGGCCCAGGTCTTCGGTGACGATGGCGTCGGTATGTCGGGAACCGTAGCGTTCGATGTGCTCTACGGCGTCGGCCAGCCCGGTTACCACCCGCAGCGACAGGATGGGCGCCAGGTATTCCGTGCCGTAGTCTTCGGGGGTGGCGGCGCGAATCTCCGGCAGCAGGCGGCGCGACGCGGCGCAACCGCGGATCTCCACGCCGGCGGCGGCGAAGCGGGGGCCGACCCGCGCCAGCAGATCGGGGGCGACGGCCTCCGCGACCAGCAGGCATTCCATGGTGTTGCAGGTGCCGTAACGCTGGGTCTTGGCGTTGTAGGCGATGGCCTCGGCCTTGTCGAGGTCGGCCCTGTCGTCCACATAGACGTGGCAGATCCCGTCCAGATGCTTGATCACGGGCATTCGGGCCTCGCGGCTTACCCGCTCGATCAGGCCGCGCCCGCCGCGGGGGATCACGACGTCCACGAATTGCTGCATGCGCAACAGTTCGCCCACCGCCGCCCGGTCGCCGGTATCCACCACGATGACCGCGTCTTCCGGCAGCGAGGCGGCGCGCAAACCTTCCCGCACGCATTCTCCGATCTCGCGGTTGGAGCGCCGGGCCTCGGAGCCGCCGCGCAGGATGGCGGCGTTCCCGGACTTGATGCAAAGCCCGGCCGCATCGGCGGTGACGCTGGGGCGCGATTCGTAAATAATGCCGATGACGCCCAGGGGGACGCGCATCGTGCCCACCCGGATGCCGGAGGGACGGGGGCGCAAGCCGGCGATCTCCCCCACCGGGTCCGGCAGGGCGGCCACCTGCCGCAGGCCGTCGGTCATGGCTGCGATGCGGTCTTGGTCCAGCGACAACCGGTCCAACAGCGGCGCCGGCAATTCCTTGCCGCGGGCCTCGGCCAGGTCTTCGGCATTGACCTCCGCCAGCCGCTCGCGGCGCCGCTGCAAGCTGTCGGCGACCGCCAGCAGGGCGCGGTCCTTGTCGGCCGCGCCGGCGCAGGCCATGACGCGGGCGGCGGCGCGGGCGCGCCGCCCCGCCTGCTGCATGTATTGCGCTACGGACTCAGCCACAGCGGGCCCGTTCCGCCGGAGCTTGCGGCGGTCGCGGCGGCGGCGCCAGCCGGCCCGCGAAGATGCGCGCCAAAGTCTCCACGTAGAACCGATGCTCGGTCTCCAGCACGCGCGCCGCCAGCGTCTCGGCGGTGTCGTCCGGGCGCACCGGCAGCGCCCGCTCCGCGACCACGGCGCCGCTGTCGTACTCTGCTTCCACCATGTGCACGGATACCGCCGTGCGCCGCTCTCCCGCGGCCAGCACCGCCCGGTGCACGTGTATTCCGTACATGCCCCGGCCGCCGTAAGCGGGCAACGGCCCGGGATGAATGTTGACGATGCGGCCGCGGAAGGCGGCGATGGTCTTTGCCCCCACGGGCCGCAGGTAGCCGGCGAGGACGACCCAATCGGCGCGGTAGCGCAGCAGGGTGTCGCGGATGGCCGCGTCCAGCAGGCCAGGGGCGGGATGCGTGCGGCCGCTGAGGTGGCAGACGGGCAGGCCGTAGCGGGCGGCGCGTTGCAGCGCCTCGGAGTCGGCATTGTTGCCGATCGCTACTGTCGGGAGGGCGGGGAGCCGTTGTGCGCGACAAGCGTCCAGGATCGCTTGCAGGTTGGTGCCGCGGCCGGAAGCCAGCAGGCCCAGTCTCACCATGCGCCGGCCCCCGTAGCGGCCCCCGCGGCGGCCCCGGCCCCGGCGCCAACGCCCCGAGGAGGGGCGGCGGCAACCCCCGCCGCGGGCGCATCCCCCAGCGCAAAGCCCAGCGCCCGCAGGGGCGCCCGCAGGGCGGCGGGGAGCGGGGCGGAACCCGGGCGCGGCCTCAGGTCGGCGAATTCGGGGCGCAGCGGGTAGCGGTCGCGCAGGGCCTGAAACGCGCCGCCCCGCTGCGGCGGCGGCAGTTGCGACAGGCCGCGCAGGGCGCGCGCGTCGGCGCCGATGTCGTAAGCGGCCAGGATGCAGCGCCGTAGCGCTTCTCCCGGCGCAGTGCCGGGCGGCGGCAGGAAGGCCGGCGGCGGCGACGGCGGCGCAGGCGCGGACGGCGGCTCCGCCGGGGACAGGCACAGGCGCCGGCACAGGCGCCGGTACAGCAGCGATGTCGCCCGGCGCTTGGCCGCGCGGCTATAGCCGGCGATGTGGGGAGTGCCGAGCGCCGCCAGACGCAACAGTTCCCAGTCAATCTCCGGCTCGCCTTCCCAGACATCGAGCACCGCCGTCAGCCGGCCGGC
>JAPPQA010000029.1 GCA_028817255.1 Gammaproteobacteria bacterium
GCGTAGCGAAACGCAAGCGGTCTCCTCAACACTCCCCCCGCGAGCGGGAATGCCGGCGGGTGCGCCGGAACGACATGGGGTTTTTAGCGGCGCGCAAGTCTTTGATTTTTCGCGCTTTTATATATGCGCGGCTCGCAAGCGGTGGACGCCGGCGCGGGGGTTATGGTAGTCTCGCCGCCTACACCAAGGTCCGCTTGCATCGGAGAGCGCAAATATGTCGGCAATCAATCTCACCAACCAACTGCTGATTGCCATGCCGGCCTTGGCAGATCCGAATTTCCACCGCACGGTCGCCTATATCTGCGCTCACAACGACGAGGGCGCGATGGGGATCGTCATCAATCGCCCCCTGGGTTTGTCCCTGAAAGACGTGCTGCCCCAGATGGACCTGAAGCCCGCGAACGAAGCCGTGGGCAAGACCTTGATCTACGGGGGCGGCCCGGTGCAGACAGACCGCGGCTTCGTGCTGCACGAGCCGAAGAAATCATGGGATTCCTCCATAAAGATATCGGAGGACATCGGCATGACCACTTCCCGCGACATCCTGCAGGCGATCACCGAGGGCAGAGGGCCGCAACGCTCTCTTATCGCGCTGGGTTACGCGGGCTGGGACGCCGGCCAACTGGAGCAGGAGATCGGGGAAAACTCCTGGCTCAACGCGCCTTGCGACTCCAGCCTGATATTCAAGGCGCCCTCGGAGAAGCGCTGGGCCATGGCGGTAGAATCGCTGGGAATTGATATTGGAGAACTTTCCTTCCAGGCCGGGCACGCTTGAGAACGATCTCACTCTTCTGGGGCTGGACTATGGGCGCAAGAGAATCGGCGTAGCGGTAGGGCAGACGGTTACCCGCACGGCGAGCCCGCTGACTGTCCTGAACGTTGTAAAGAGGAGACCCGACTGGAATGCCTTGTCCCAGCTGATCCGGTCATGGCGCCCGGATGCGCTGGTCGTAGGGTTGCCGTTGCTTATGGACGGCAAGGAGCAGCCGCTGACGGGGGACGCGCGCCGCTTCATGCGGCAACTGCAAGGCCGGTACGGACTCCCCGTGTACGGCGTGGACGAAAGGCTGTCCACGATCGAGGCCCGCGGCTGGGGCAGGGCGCGCCGCGCGGCCCTGGATGCGGTCGCCGCGCAAGTGATCCTGGAGGCCTGGCTGACCGGCGCGACCGCCGAACTCCCCGATGCTTGAGCAGTCTCCCTGCAAGGACAGCGCCGAAATCGAGCGGCTGGCGCGCCGGATGGCCGCCGACATCGGCCGCCACATGGAACGCCTCGAATGCGAGCGCCCATTGCTGGTCGGGATCCATACCGGCGGGGTGTGGGTGGCGGAAAAACTCCGGGAACGCCTGGATTACGACATGGGCCAGTTGAATATCGCCTTCTACCGGGACGATTTCAGCCGCATCGGGATATCCCCCAAGGTCACGCCGACCCGGTTGCCGCTACCGGTGGAAGACCGGCGCGTGGTGCTGGTGGACGACGTGATCCACACCGGGCGCACCATACGCGCGGCGTTGAACGCGATCTTCGACTACGGACGCCCGACCAGCGTTTCCCTTGCCATTTTATTCGACCGGGAGGGCCGCGAATTGCCTATACAGCCTGACTTTGTGGGGGAAAAGATGCAGGTGGCGGGGAACGAACACCTGAAGCTCGACGGGCCGACCCCCCTGAGCCTGCTTCTCGTCAAGGCAGCGTGAACGGCAACATTCAACTGTCCGCCGACGGAAAATTAAGGCATTTCCTATCAATTACGGGACTCCGGCGGGAACATCTGGAAGAGATCCTGGAGCTCGCCGTTTCGTTCACGGAGACGGGCCAACGAGCGGTGAAGACGATCCCCCTCCTGCGCGGCAGAACCATCGCCAATCTGTTTTTCGAGCCCAGCACCCGCACGCAGACCACCTTCGAGCTGGCCGCCAAGCGCCTTTCCGCGGACGTGATCAACATAGATGCGCGCAACTCGGCGACGAACAAGGGCGAATCCCTGCTGGATACGCTGAAAACCCTGGAAGCGATGCGCTGCGACATGTTCGTCATCCGGCATCCTCACAGCGGCGCGGCCCATTTTATCGCCTCCCGGGTATCGCCGCGGGTCAGCGTGATCAACGCGGGAGACGGCTGCCACGCCCACCCCACGCAGGCCATGGTGGACGCCTTCACGATACTCCGGCACAAGCCGTCGCCGGCCTCCCTGCGCGTGGCGCTGGTGGGAGACATCGCGCATTCCCGGGTGGCGCGCTCCGAGATCGAGGCCCTGCGCCTGCTCGGGGTGCGGGAGATTCGGGTCATCGGCCCCAAGACTTTGATTCCGCGCGGGATCGAGGGCATGGGCGTGCGGGTGCATCACGATTTGGCAACCGGCCTGCGCGGCGTGGACGTGATCATGCCCCTGCGCCTGCAGCGGGAGCGCATGCGCAGTTCCTTCCTGCCCGACGAGAGCGAATATTTCCAGCGCTACGGCCTGACGCAGGAGCGGCTGGCCCCGGCCAGTCCGGACGCCATCGTCATGCACCCGGGGCCGATCAATCGGGGAATCGAGATTGATTCCGAAACGGCCGAGGGGACCAGATCGGTCATCCTGGAGCAGGTGGGACACGGCATTTCCGTGCGCATGGCAGTCATGGCCCTTGCCATGGGCGCGGCGGGAAAGCGCCCCGAATGAGGCTGAAAATAACGAATGGGCGCATCCTGGCGCCCGGCGGAGACAGGGCCGAACGGGCGGAGTTGCGCATCGCTGCCGGCAAGATCGTCGGGGTCGGCGCCGGCGCGGCGCCGGACTTCACTGCCGACGAGGAAATAGACGCCGCCGGCCAGTTCGTGCTTCCGGGCCTGGTCGATCTGTGCGCGCGGATGCGGGAGCCGGGCAAGGAACACGAGGCAACTATCGAAAGCGAGTCCTGCGCGGCGGCGGCGGCAGGGGTTACCGCGCTGTGCTGCCCGCCCGACACGGACCCCGCGATTGACGCTCCCTCCATCGTCGAGCTCATCCGCCGACGCAATGCGAAAGTGGGGCGGACGAAGATCTACGTCCTGGGCGCCCTTACCAAGGGGCTGGAGGGGAAATGCCTGGCGAACATGCATGCCCTGAAGCAGGCGGGATGCGTAGGCGTAAGCAACGCCCTCGCCCCCGCGGGCGACTCGGAGATGCTGCGCCGGGCCATGGAGTACGCGGCCACCTGCGAAATCGGCGTCTTTCTGTACTGCGAAGACCCGTCCCTGAGAGGCAACGGTCTGGTGCACGAAGGAGAGACGGGCACCCGCCTCGGCCTGCCGTCAATCCCGGAGACCGCCGAGACCGTGGCCCTGAGCCGCGCGCTGTTGCTGCTCGAGCAAATAGAGGGCGCGCGGCTCCACTGCTGCCGCATCGCCAGCGGGCGGGCGGTGGCCATGATCGCCGAGGCAAAGGCGCGGGGGTTGCCCGTGACCGCGGATGTCGCCGTCCCGCATCTCTTCCTCACGGACGCGGCGCTGGCCTCGTTCGACCCCGACTATTACCTGGCGCCTCCCCTGCGGGGGGACAGCGACCGGGCCGCCCTGCGCGAAGGACTCGCGACGGGAGTTATTGACTGCGCTTGCTCCGATCACCAACCGCACGGCAGGGAAGCGAAATCCCGGCCGCTGGCCGCCGCGGAACCCGGGGCCGCCAGCCTCGAGTTGTTGCTGCCGCTGATGTTTCGCCTGGCGGAGGAAGGGGCGCTGGACCGGGGGCGGGCGCTGGCGGCCATCTCCAGCAAGCCGGCGGAGATCCTCGGGGTCGGGGGCGGCAGGCTCGAGCCGGGAAACAAGGCGGATATCTGTATTTTCGACCCGGGCGCCGAGTGGACGGTGCGGCCGGAGGTATTGCAAACCGCCGGCAGCAACGTGCCCTTTTCCGGGTGGCGGCTGAAGGGCCAGGTCACGCATACCCTGCTGGGAGGCAAAACGGTCTATCGCCGGGAACCCCCCGCAACCCCATGAAGGAACCGGGCGACAGCCCCAGCGACCGCCCGGGCGCCGCGATCCGCCCGACGGAGGCGGAAATACTGGAGAACCGGCACTGCGGCGCAGAGCAATATCTGTTGCGGCTCCATTCCCCCGCATTGGCGCAAGGGGCGGCGCCCGGGCAGTTCGCCCACATCCAGTGCCACCCCCAATTGCCGCTGCCCCGTCCCATGTCCTACCTGCGCGCGGACGAGCGCAGCGGCCAGGCGGAGATCCTCTACAAAATCGTAGGGCGCGGGACGCGGCTGCTGGCAACGCGCGGGCCGGGGGAAACGATCCGCGCGCTCGGTCCGGCAGGCCGGGGGTTCCGGGTGACGGAGGGGCGCCCCAGGCCGCTGCTGATCGGAGGCGGGCTGGGAATGCCGCCGATTCTGTTCCTCGCGGAGTCCCTGGCCCACAGCCGCCGGCAGCCTCTGGTCTTGATCGGTTCGGAACTGCCCTTCCCGTTCCGCCCCCGCCCTTCGGCCCGGATGGCGACCGGCATCCCGCCGCATGTGACCGCCTGCGTCCCGCTGCTGGAAGATTTGGGATTCGCCAGCAGGCTTGCCAGCAACCAGGGGCGGCCGGGGTGTTTCGAGGGACACGTCACCGAGCTGGGCCGTCATTGGCTGCGCGCCCTGGACCAGGAACGCTTGCAGGAAGTGGAGCTCTTTGCCTGTGGCCCCAAGCCCATGCTCGCCGCCGCGGTGCAGCTGGCGAGGGACTACCGCCTGCCCTGCCAAATCGCGGTAGAGGAGCATATGGCCTGCGCCACGGGGGGGTGCGCCGGTTGCGCCATACCGATAACGGCGGCAGGGGAAAGGCGAATGATGCGCGTCTGCGTGGACGGCCCGGTCTTTGACGGCCGTCAGGCGTACCCCGCCGCGGAGCGCGGCGGCACGGCGTCCGCCGCCGGGGCGCCCCCGGCGCCCGGCGCCGCAAAGCGCACAGGCGGCTGAAAGCACGATATAAACCACATTAGATGGCTAAATATAACCAGATTCCGACCGCAACAGCCTTTCCCGCCTGGAAGGTTGCGGCCGCCGGCCAAGCGGTCAATGCCGCGGATGCACTGCAAAGCAGGGCTTTGCCGACTATTGGCACGGCGTATGCAACTATTACCGCCAACGCCCCGGATAGGCCGGGGGCCGTTTTTGAAACTGGAGGAAACAAACAATGAAGTGGGAAACCCCTGAGAGCAACGACATTCGCTTCGGCTTTGAAGTGACGATGTACATCAACAACAAGTAACATCGTCTCAAGGTCAACCGGGGGAAAAGGGACCGAAACGGTCCCTTTTCCCTATTTATCTCCCTCCCCTTCTGTTCTTCCTCCTGCTGCGGAATTCTTCAATTCTCTCCCCTCCCCTATTTTCAATGCCGCCGCTTTTGTCGCCGCCGCTTTTGTCGGAATCCGGGGAAAAGGTAGCCGTCCCTGGCGTCAAGCTTCGCTCCCTGAAGAAAAGCCCGGGTGGAAAACGGTGGCCGTCCTGCCGACCCGGTTCCGTCTTTTTCTTTATTCCGCACCGGGGGGAGCGGACATCCTTTTTCCGGCTCGTGTCCCGGTTCGGCAACAAAGGAGAGAAAGGCTTCCCTGCCTCCCGTCCCCTCGCATTGGCAGTTTTCTCCCCCGAAAACGGTTCGTCAATACGAAAAAAAGATGATTTTCCCCCCGGCGACCGGGACTATTCTTGTCCCAGCGCGCCATTAGCCGCGGAAGGATTGCCGCCCGGGAGGCGCGCCGCCCGCGCTCCCGGAGCCAATTTCCCTGCACTCCCGCGGACGGCAGCGACCGCGAGCCGCTGCCGGAGCGCACCGAATTTCCCGAATCGGCCTTACGGGCCGTCCGTCGCAGGTTGACTTGTGTGTCAATTGGCCTGCGGCGTCCTTCCTTTGACGCACAGCGAAAAAGAGTGAACCAGCAATGAATATGTATGTGGGCAATCTTCCCTACAGTGTAACGGAAGAGGAGTTGAGGAATATCTTTACGCCGTTCGGAGAAGTCTCCAGCGTGAACCTGATAACGGACAAGTTCTCAGGCCAGTCCAGGGGGTTCGGTTTCGTCGAAATGCCGAACAACGCGGATGCGGACAAGGCCATCAAGGCCCTCAACGACAAGACTTACTCGGGGCGCAAGATGAAGGTCAACCAGGCGCGGCCGCGGGGCGAGCGTCCGCCACAGGGCAACAATCGCCAGCCGCAACGCAACAAGTCCTGGTAAGGAAAGTCCTGGTAACGACCGGGGGGGCCGGCGCCCGCAAGGCGCCAGCGTTTCCTTCGGGCTCGAAACCGGCCCCGCCCCGCCCTCCGCGACGGGAGCGGCGGGGCGCTCAGCGGGGCGGAAGTTGCAACGCGGGAGCTTGCGGGGCCGACAGACCGACGGAGCCAGGCCGCCAGCCGCCCTTCCTGGAGGCGGCCTGCGTCCGCAATGCCCATCGCACGTGCTCCCGAATCAAATCGCAGGGGTGATTCCGCTTGGCGGCGAGCGCGGCGACGATGTCCTCGCGATAAGGCGCATTGCCGAGCGCAACCGCTATATTCCTGAGCCAGCGCCGGTAACCGATCCGCCGTATCGGCGACCCGGCAAGCCGGCGCTCGAACTCCTGGCTGTTCCAACGAAACAGGTTCAGCAATCCGGCGGAATCCAGGTCGTGCCGGGGGCGAAAACCCGGTTCCCGGGAATACTTGGCAAAGCGGTTCCAGGGGCATATCAACTGGCAATCGTCGCAGCCGTAGATGCGATTGCCGAGCAGGGGGCGGAATTCGACCGGGATCGAGCCCTTCAGCTCGATGGTGAGGTAGGAAATGCAGCGCCTCGCATCCAGCTTGTAGGGCGCGACGATCGCCCCGGTCGGGCAGATATCGAGGCAGCGGCGGCAACTGCCGCAGTGGCTGCTCGCCGGCTCCGACGGGGGCAGCGGCAGGTCGGTGTACAGTTCGCCGAGGAAGAACCAAGAGCCGCTATTTCTGTTAATAAGGACGGTATGCTTGCCGATCCAGCCGAGGCCGGCCTGCTCGGCGAGCGGCTTTTCCAGCACCGGCGCGCTGTCGCAGAAGGCGCGGTAACCGAACTGCCCGAAAGCCCCGGTGATCCGATCGGCCAGATTCTGCAGACGCTTGCGGATCAGCCGATGATAGTCGCGCCCCAGCGCGTATCGGGAGATATAGGCCTTTTCCGGGCGGCGCAACACCTCCCCCGGGTCGGCGGCGTCGGCGGGCAGGTAGTTCATCCTGACGGAGATGACGCTGACGGTGCCCGGCACCAGCGCGGCGGGACGGCTCCTCTTGACGCCATGCGCCTGCATATAAGCCATTTCTCCGTGCATCCCGGCGTCCAGCCATCTGCACAGCCGGGCCTCGTATTTCCTGAGCCGGGAACGAGAGACCCCGACCGCATCGAAGCCGAGCTCGCGGCACCACGACCGGAGCCGTTCTACCGCATCTTTCGGCAAAGATGCCCGATCCGACGCGATCCTTCTCCCCATATGCTCTTGTCCTCCGGTCTTCGTGCCGCCCTTGCCGCCGCCCGGCGCAGATTGCACATCATAGCGCATCTCCGCAGGGGGCCGCGACCGGAGGCGCGCCGCCCCCAGCCGTTACGCAATCGAGGGCAAGAAAAGCGGATCATATGCATCACTCCCCCCTTGAGGGGGAGTCGGCAAGACGAGGGCGCCAGCCCGATGT
>JAPPQA010000030.1 GCA_028817255.1 Gammaproteobacteria bacterium
ATTGAGCGGCCCTTGAAGAACCCAACGAAGATGAGGCAGGAGAGAACGTGAAGATACTGGTACCCGTAAAGCAGGTTACAGCCCTGGACGAAGATTTCACCCTTACCGAGGACGGCAAAGGCGTAGCCTCCGACTATGCGGACTACGAACTCAACGAGTGGGACGAATACTCCTACGAGGCCGCGCTGCGGATCATGGAAAACCACGACGGCGTGGAGGTTGTCCCGGTCACCGTCGGCCCGGAAGCGGCCGACGCCGTGTTGCGCCAATGCCTGGCCAAGGGCGGCGAACGCGGCATCCGCATCTGGAGCCAGGCCCTGGAGGGCGCCGCCCCCAACGTCGTCGCCCGGGTGCTTGCCGCCGCGGCGAAGAGAGAAAACGCCGATCTGGTCTTCGCCGGCACGTTGGCGTCCGATCACTCCTACGCCCAGACCGGCATCTGCATCGCCGCCGAACTGGGCTGGGCCCATGCCGCGGTCGTGTCGAAGATAGACTGCACGCCCGGCGGCCCGGTCGAATTGCGGCGCGAACTCGAGGGCGGCATGGAAGAAGAGCTGACGCTGGAACCGCCGGCCGTCGTCACTATCCAGGTCGGCATCAACGAGCCGCGCTACGCATTGCTGCGGGGGGCCAGGCAGGCCAAGGTCAAGCCCGTCGAGCTGCTGTCGCCCGCCGAACTCGGATTGGCCGCGGCGGACGTGGGCGAGGCCGGTTCCTTTTTTCGCCTGCGCCGCCTGGTCGTGCCGGAGCCGCGGCGGGCGGAATTTTTACAGGGGACTCCCGCCGAGCAGGCGCGGCGCCTGGCCGGGATCATCAAGGAAGCCAGGCAAGCCAGGGACGGGCAAGCCAGGGACGCAACCTCATGAGCGAATTGCTGGTCGTCGCCGAGCACCGCCGCGGCAAACTCGCGCCCGCCACCCTGGAGACCGTCGCCGCCCTCGCCTCCGTTAAGCGGGAGCGGGATTCGCTGGCCGTCGCCATTTTCGCCGAAGACCCGGACGCATATGCCGCGGGCGTCAGCGTCGAGGGCGTGGACCGCATCGTCAAGGCGAAACTGCCGGCGTTGGCGAAAGAATTCCAGATCGATCTCTACGAGGCCGCGCTGGGCGCGTTGATCGAGGCGCGCGCGCCCGCCGTGGTAGCCGCCCCGCACAGCATCAACGCCTGTAGCTACATGCCGGCGGTGGCCGTCGCCGGCAAGCACGGCTGCGCCACCGACATATTCGGTTTGCGCCGCGAAGGCGACGGCGGCGACGGCGGCGAAGGGCTGGTCGCCACCCGCGCCGCCTACAACGAAAAACTGCACATGGAGGTGGACTTCCCTGGCAAGCGGACCGTGCTGCTCACGGTGCGCGCCAACGTCTTTCCGCCCGCCGGGGGCAATGCGTCGCCCGTCATCGAGACCTTCGAGACGCCGCGGACGCAACTGCGCAGCAGCCACCGCCGCTACATCAAACCGTCCGCCGCCGGCGACGTGGACATCAGCAAATCCGAGTTCATCCTCTCCATCGGCAGCGGCATCGGCCGGGAGGAGAGCGTCAAGAAATTCAAAGAGCTGGCCGACGCCATCGGCTTTACCCTCACCTGTTCGCGCTCCATCGCCGACAACGGCTGGCTGCCCAGGTCCCGCCAGGTGGGTCAATCGGGCAAGACGGTGGGCAACTGCCAGGTTTATATCGCCATGGGCATCTCCGGCTCGGTGCAGCATCTGATGGGCCTGAAGCACGTGCCCAACATCATCG
Source organism: Gammaproteobacteria bacterium (assembly GCA_028817255.1). Taxonomy (NCBI): domain Bacteria; kingdom Pseudomonadati; phylum Pseudomonadota; class Gammaproteobacteria; order Candidatus Porifericomitales; family Candidatus Porifericomitaceae; genus Candidatus Porifericomes; species Candidatus Porifericomes azotivorans. The sequence goes on from JAPPQA010000030.1 coordinate 1,743, forward strand.
CCGTCAACCCTGACGCCGAGGCGTCCATCTTCAATGTCGCGCGCTATGGCGTAGTCGCCGACATCTTCGACATCGCGGACGAACTCGCCGGCCATTTCAGAGCAGAGGGTTTGCGGTAAGTCATGGGTATCTCTTTGGATTGTGAGCATTGCTGATGTTTCTGGGCTTATGCCCCCCTGCGCGCAATGTCCGGCTTGTGGACGTTCCCCGCGCAGGCAGAGATGAACTGCCGATGACGATCGCAAGGCAAGGCGGGCGGGCGGCGGCATTGCTGGCGGCGCTTTGCGTCGCCGTCCCCGCGCTGGGCACGCCCCTGCACCAGGCGGCGCGCGATGGCCAGGTCGAGGAAGTGCGGGCGTTGCTCGCTGCCGGGACGGATGTAAATGTGCGGGACAGGTACGGGCTTACGGCCCTGTATCAAGCGGTGTTCTATGGCCATGCCGATGTCGCGCGAGCGTTGCTAGACGCCGGGACGGAGGTCAATGCGCGGGACCGGCACGGAATTACGCCCCTGCACCGGGCGGCGGAATATGGCTATGCCGGCGTCGCGGAGGCGCTGCTCGATGCCGGGGCGGAGGTCAATGCGCGGGACCAGTTGTTCGGGAATACGCCCCTGCATCAGGCGGCGGAATCCGGCCATGCCGATGTCGCGCGGGTGTTGCTCGATGCCGGGGCGGAGGTCAATGCGCGGGCCAAATACGAGGTTACGCCCCTGCATCGGGCGGCATACTATGGCCATGCCGATGTCGCGCGGGCGTTGCTCGCTGCCGGGGCGGATGTGGCGGCACGGGACGCGGCCGGGTTTGCGCCCCTGCGTTATGCGGCAGATTCCGATCATGCCGATGTCGTGCGGGCGTTGCTTGCTGCCGGGGCGGAAGAGGAGGCGGAAGAGTAACAGCGCCCTCCGGCGTCATTCTCTTTCAGTCCAAGACCGCCCGCCCCGTCCTGGGGTGCGCGCGGGGGCCAGCGTCAGCCAGTGAACCGCAACGCCGCGAACAGCAGTCCGTTGGTCGCCAGCACCAGCGCCGTCACCCACCGGATCAGCCTGGACTCCAGCGAGGCCAGGTCGGCCTTCGTCGCCCCTTCGCCAGCAGCCGACACCGACTGCGCCGCCGCCTGCGCTGACTCTTCGGACGCGCCAGCCTCGCGCAA
>JAPPQA010000031.1 GCA_028817255.1 Gammaproteobacteria bacterium
CCGCTTTTCTTGCCCTCGATTGCGTAACGGCTTGCGGCGGGCGCGGACTACGGACTACGGGTCGCGGGCGATCCCGACAGCAACTATTCCGGTATCTGGAACAACAGCCTTTTCGCTTCTTTGCGCTGCGCCTCGTCGCCCATGGACATGACCTCTTCCAGCGCCGCCTTCGCGTTGCCCGTATCGCCCAATTCAATATAGGCGCGGGCCAGCTCCAGCTTGTCCGAGACGGGGTCGAGCGACGCCGGCGCGGCGGGGGCGGCGATGCGCCGCGCCAGGCGCCAGTGCGCCAAAAACAGCAGCACGGCGACGATGACCAGGATCGACATTCTCAGGAGCCCCTGCAAACCTCCCCTGCTTTCCGTCTCCAGTACGATGCGGTAGCTATTCTCGCGCACCGCCGCGGCCTCGGCGTCCCGCTCCAGTTCCTGATACAGCGCCGGCCGCTCGCAGCCCGGATGCGGGGACTCGCTTTCGGCGGGGGAATAGCCGGAGCGGGAGCAGAAGAAGTCATAATTCGTCTGGTGCCGCCGGTATTCGTAAGACGGCAGGGTCAATTCCGGCTTGGCGATCCGAACGAGGTCGTATGTGCCGCCGGCAACACCCACGATGCAACAGATCACCGCGCTGAAACAAACCGCAAGGGCGTAGATGCGCAACAAGTGTTCTCTGCTCATGTTCTTCTTTCCTTCGCGTTCTTTCCCGCGTGCTGGGGCCGTCTGGCGCTACGCCGCAAGATACCCGCAATTCGCGCCCGAAAGCAACGCAGCGCGCCCGTTCTTTTTTCCCATCGCTCCCCCCTGGAGGGGGAGGAAGCGGCGGTTGCGATTTCCGTGTCCGCTGGGGGGAAGGAGGCGCCGCTATGCCCCCCACCGGCGCGACTTCGGGCTCCGCCCTCGTCTTGCCGACTCCCCCTCAAGGGGGGAGTGATGCGCGGGAATAGCGGGGTGGGAATCTTTTCCCCTCGATTGCGTAACGGCTTGCGCCGCCCTACTCTCCGTACACCGTGACGACGACCCGGCGCCGGTGCGCGGCGCGGCGGTGCTCCCACAGATAAATGCCCTGCCAGGTGCCGAGCAGGCAGGCGCCGTCGCGCACGGGCAGCAGCAGGGCGCTGCCGGTCAGCACGGTGCGCACATGAGCCGGCATGTCGTCCGGCCCTTCCTGGGTATGGCGGAAGATCGGGTCGCCGTCCGGCGCCAGGCGGCCCATAAACGCCTCCAGGTCGCGGCGCACCTGCGGATCGGCGTTTTCGCACAGCATCAGCGAGGCGCTGGTATGCTGCGCGAAGAGGTGGCACAGCCCGCAACGCACGCCGGAGCGGCGCACCAGCGCCTGCACCTCGCCGCTCAGGTCCAGGCTGCCGCGGCCGCGGGTCTCGCACTGCAGAATCTCCTGCGCCACCATGCCGCGCGCCCCTACCAAAGCATCCGCAGGCCGACCGGTATCAGCAGCAGCGCGAAGATCCGGCGCAACAGCGGCACGGAAAGACGATAGGCCAGGCGCGCCCCCAGGTAGGCGCCCACCGGGCTGCCGAGCACGATAAACAGGGCGGCCGGCCAGTGCACGTATCCCAGGGTCGCGGGCGGCAGGTCCGCGCGCCCCCAGCCGCCGGCCGTCAGGGCCAGGACGCCGGCCAAGGCGATCGGGATCCCGCAAGCGGAAGAAGTGGCCACCGCGGGGCGCATCTCCACGCCGCGCCACAGAAGAAACGGCACGGTCAGCGTGCCGCCCCCAATCCCCATCAGGGCGGACAGCAGGCCGATGCCGCCGCCCGCGGCCAGCATGCCCGGACGCCGCGGCAGGTCGCGCGCCGGCGCCGGCGGCGGCCGCCGCCAGAGCCGCCAGGCCACGAACAGCTCGAAGCCGCCGAAGAACCGCCGCAATGCCTCGCTGGGCAGTCCGTCCGCGAGCAGTCCCCCCAGCAGGCTGCCGGCCAGCACCCCGGGCGCCAGGGCGCCCGCCAGGGACCAGCGCACCGCCCCGCGCCGGTGGTGCGTCCAGGTGGCGCTCGCCGCCGTGAACACGATGGTGGCCAGCGAAGTGGCCACCACCACCTGCATCAGCCCGCCTTGCGGAAAGCCCTGCCAGAGGAAAAGGAGCCACAGGACCGGCACCAGGACGATGCCCCCGCCCAATCCCAGCAGGCCGCCGGTCACCCCGGCCAACAGGCCGGTCAGCAGGTAAACCGGGAACAGGCGCAGCTCCGGCAAAAGCGGTTCAAGGGGAGACATACGCGCATTCTACTATGCCCGCTATGCCGCCCCGGCGCGTATTCTCCGGCGGCGGGCGCCAAGGCGCGGGGTGTACGGCGCGGGGCGCAGAGGCCCGGATCAGAAAGCCCGCTGGAAAACGAGCCACGCCGCAGGACGCATGCCCGCGCGCCGATCCTGGCCGGGGTGGCGGGTCAGCGTCAGGCTTAGCGACAGTTTGCCGGCACGCACCGGGGTGCGGTACGCCGCTTCCAACTCCAGCTCGCGTCCTTGCGGCGCCAGTTCCACCCTGTGATCCCGGTACAGCACTTCGCCGTAGCGCGTGCGCCCGGAGGCAAGGCGCAGCCGGGCCGCCCCGGATTCCAGGCGCAAGGGCTGCGTGACGCGCAGACCCAGCCAGGCGCCGGCGCGCCACGGGGCGCGCCGCACCAGGCCCAGACTGAAGGCGCTGCTGCGTAATTCGGAAACCCCGCGCAACAGGCCGCCGCCCCCGATCCCGGGCCGCGTCCTGCCCAGGTAGCCCGCCGCCAGCGCCCGCCAGTCCCGCCCGATCTCCCAGCCGCCATTGACGCCGACAAAGAGCGTCGTGCCGTCCGCCGCGCCCAGGGCGCCGGTGGGACGCGCCCCCAAAAAGCCCTCCGCCTCGCGCACCATGCCCGCTTGCAGCGACAGGCCCCCGCGCGCCGGGCGGTAATCCAGCGCCATGCCCAGGCCCGGCGTCCAGCCGGCGGAGGTATGGCCAAGGTAGCGGGGCGCGCCGCGCAACAGAGTCCAGCCCAGCTGCCCGCCTGCCGCGGAGCGGCGGGCAAAACCCAGTCCGGCGCCGCCGCGCACCAGGGACAAGTACGGCGCCGCGAAGGCCGCCGGGTCGTCGAAATGCGCGGCAGCCGAACCGTACTCGCCGGAGTACAACCCCAGGGCGCGGCCGCCGTGGTAATTCCAGGAAGTCCACCATCCGGAGCGGGATCGCAACAGGGCCTCGTCCAAGCGCCACCCCGCCGCGTACCGGTCCTCGTCGTCGCGGCTGCCTGTGCCCGGCGGCGGCCGCAGCGAGAAGGCGAAGTCGGCGTCGTCCAGCGCCAGGCGGTAAGCGGCGGCGCGCGCCGCCTCGCCGCCGGGCAGGCGCGGCGCGTGGAGCGGTCCGGAGCGCCGCACCCACTTGCCGAAGTCGGTAAAGAACGGCGCGCCCAGTTCGTCGAAGACCGCCATCCGCAAACCGCCCAGGGCGTCGGCCAGCCCCGTGCCCAGTGCCGTGCCGGTCGTTTCCAGGGCGGTCCCGGCTACCGGGCGGGCGTCGGCAGTTCCATGCATGGCAGTGCTCAAGCTGCCCACCGGGCGGGTGGCGGCGTCCAGGTCCACCAGGCCGTGGCCGTAGGTGTCGCTGTCGGAGTAGTCCGGGCCGCCGGTGGCGGTGCGGTCGGTGCGGTCGGCGGTGGCGAGGAGGCGGGTGGCCAGTTCGGTGTTGCCGAGGGCGGGAGTGCCGTCAGGGTTGCGGAAGAACGAGCGCATGACGGCGAGCGCGCCGGTGACCACCGGGGCCGCGGCGGAGGTGCCGCTGAAGGTGCGGTAGGAGTCGGTGGGGTAGGAAGTCTCGCCCAGGGAGTTGACGGCGCCGGGGCCGCGCTGCGGGGCGATGAGGTCCACGCCGGGGGCGGCGATGCAGAACGCTCTGGCAGTGCCGCAGCGGTTGGAAAAGGGGGCGATGCGGCCGTTCTGCTGCACCGAGACCACGACCAACACATGCGGCAGGTCGAAATGCACGCCGAGGGCGGTGTTCAGCGTCGGCGAGGTGGCGTCCACGAGGTCGCCCTGCGCCTCCCCCGGCCGGGCGGCGTAGCGGCGGTCGTTCTGGTTGCCGGCCGACCAGACCAGAATGGTGCGGTCGGCGGCGGCGCGGTGGCCCTGGGCGAACAGGGTGGCGGTGCGGTCGCGGAACTCGCGCACTTGGGCGCGGGTGTAGGAATCAATGCCGTGCGGGAGGCCGAAACTCATGTTGATGACGAAGCCCGGGCGCGGGCGGTTGCGGTCGTAAGTCCAGTCGTCCTGGTCCAAACTGGAATCCACCGGCTGGTACAGCAGGCGTTCATAAAAATTGACGGTGTCGGTGTCGCTGGCGTCGGTGAGGGCCGGCGGGGCGGTGTCGGTGGTGGGCCGGCCGGCTGCCAGGCGCACACGCAGGCCGATGATGTTGGCGTCGAAGGCAACGCCCTGGCTGTTGGGCAGGGTGGATTCGGTGGCGCGGCGGGCGGCGGCGACGCCGGCGGTGGAGGTGCCGTGGTCCACATCGGAGCATGCGCGGGTACGGATTTCCTCAGCGGTACAAGGCTCGCCGAAGGATTCGCCGAGGGTGAACTTGCCGGCGCCGCTGAACTCGCGGTGCTCTTGGTAGAAGCCGCTGTCGGCGATGACCACGGTCTCGCCCGCGCCGGTGGCGCCGCGGGCGTAGGCGGCCGCGGCGTTGATGGCGCGGAGGTGATTGTCAATGATAAAGCGCCCGCCGCTGGTGGTGGCGGCGACGCTGTATTCGCCGCTGGATTCGTATGCCGCCCTGGCCGTCCTGAACTGCTCGTCGGTGAGGGCGGAGAAGGCGAAGGGGCTGCCGGGGTCGGCGGCGGCGCGGGGGAAGGTGGCGGACGGCTCGGGCGGCGGCATCGGCGCCGGGGGAGGCGATGGCGGTGGTGACGGCGGCGGCGCCGGGGGCGGCGGCGGCTGTGGGGCTGGCGCGGGCGTGGGGGTTGTCCCCGGCACCGATGGCGCTGGCCGCGTCACTGTCGTGTCATCGGGGTTCGTTGGCGGCGGACCACCGGAGGTTGCCGGCCTGCCGCTGCTCCCGCCGCCCCCGCCACCGCCGCCCCCGCCACAACCAACGAGCAGGGAGGCCGCCAACAGGAGCGGCAATGTCCGCATCGCCAAGCGCGCCCCCGCACACCGGCGCCGCACCCGGCGAGTACGGCAGAACATCCGCACTGCGCGCACCGTGTCGGCAACGCATGGCGCCATCCGCAACCTGGCGGCACCCGGGCAGACGAATAACGACTCCATAACCGCGAATTATACCCGCATAAAACGACACTTGCCGCCGCCAAGCCGTTACGCAATCGAAGGGAAGAAAAGCGGTTCTTACGCGCCACTCCCCCCCAATCACTCCCCCCTTGAGGGGGAGTCGGCAAGACGAGGGCGCAAGCCCGAGGTCGCGCCGGTGGGGGGAGCAGCTAAAGCGCCTGCTACGCCCCACCGCCCAGGAGAACCGCAAGGGCCGCCCAGGCTCCCCCTCCAGGGCGGAGTGATGGGAAGACCGAGGCGCAGGCTTGCCCCTGGCTTGTCTTTACTGCATTAACGGGGGCAGGAATAG
>JAPPQA010000032.1 GCA_028817255.1 Gammaproteobacteria bacterium
CCCGGAAGCGGCTCTGCCTCAGCGCATGAGCCTCCCGGAGGGGGCTTTTACAGGGGCTTTTACAGGGGCGTTTTAGGGGGTTTAGGAGTTATTCAGGGGTTTTCAGGGCGCCATGGCTTGCAGGCACAGGGCCATCAACGCGCTGGGGAACAGGCCCAGCGCCAGGATCGCCAGGCCGTTGGCGCCGATTGCCACCCGCGGCCCCGGCGGCAATTCGGGCCGGAACAGTTTTGCGGGCGGCTCGAAGTACATGAGTCGGATGATGCGCAGGTAGTAGTAGGCGCCGATAATGGCGCAGACGACGGCCGCGACGGCCAGCCAGACATAGCCGGCGTCAATCGCCTCCCGAATGACGAACCACTTGGCCCAAAAGCCCACAAAGGGCGGTACGCCGGCCATGGAAAACATCAGCACCATCATGATCAGCGCCTGCCAGGGGCGCTGTGCCGCCAAGCCGGCCAGGTCGCTCAGTTCCTCGATTTCGGCGCCGTCGCGGCTCATCAGCGTGATGAGACCGAAGGCGCCGAGGCTCATCAGGGTGTAGGCGATCGCGTAGAACATCGCGCCCGCCAGGCCCTCTGGCCGGGCGGCGAGCAGGCCAAGCAGCAGGAAGCCCATGTGCGCGACGGTAGAATAGCCGAGCATGCGCTTGATATTGGACTGCGCGATGGCCACCACGTTGCCGATGGCCATGGACAGCAGCGCCAGTAGCGCCAGCATCCCCGCCCACTGTTCTACCGCCCCGGCCAGCCCGTCGAACAGGACGCGGGCCGCCAGGGCGAATGCGGCCAGCTTGGGCATGCTGGCGACGAACAGCGTGACCGGGGTAGGGGCGCCCTGATATACGTCCGGGACCCACATGTGGAACGGGGCGACGCCGAGCTTGAAGGCGATCCCTACGACAATAAAACTCAGGCCGAAGTGGATTAGGGAGGGCGAGTCCGAGGCGCCGATGGCCGCTGCCACGCGGTCCAGTTGCAGTTCCCCGGTGGCGCCGTACAGCATGGATATGCCGTAGAGCAGCATCCCGGAGGCCAGGGCGCCCAGTACGAAGTATTTCATGGCCGCCTCCACCCCCGTTGCCGAGTTGCGGTGGATGGCGATCATGGCGTACAGCGACAAAGACAGCAGTTCCAGGCCCAGGTACAGAGTCAGAAAGCTGCGCGCCGATGCGAGCACCAGCCCGCCCAACAGGGCGAACAGGCCCAGCACATAGTGTTCGCGCTGATTGAGATCGTGTTCTTTCAGGTATTCCCCCGAGTAGCCGAAGGCGCACAGAGCGGCGAGCGCCATGCAGAATTTCAGCAACGTGCTGGTCAAGTCGCTGACGAATCCGCCGTGGAAGGCGTAGTGCGTTTCTTTCGGGTGCAACGCCAGGAGCAGGATCAGCAGGATCGCCGTCGTGGCGACCGCCAGCAGGCGGGGCAGCTCCCGGTACGCGGGAGTTGGGGGGGTTGCCGCCATCAAAGTCAGGCAGCCCGCGGCCAGCAGGAACAGTTCGGGCGCGGCCAGCAGCATGTCCGCGGCAAGTGCGCTCATGGCCGCCTACCCGCCCTTGCCTTGCAACACGTGATCCAGCAGCTGCCGCATGGTGGGATCCATGACCTCGAACAGCGGCGCCGGCCAGAGCCCGAACAGCAGTACCGCAGCGGCGGCGGCGGCCAGCATCGCCTGTTCCCGCAGCCCGATGTCCTGGAGCGCCGCGACCCGCGCGTTCCCGACCTTGCCGAAGATTACCCGTTTGTACATCCACAAGGTGTAGGCGGCGCCGAGGATCAGGGTGGTGGCAGCGAGAAAGGCGATCCACAGCCTGGCCTGGAAACTGGCCAGGATCACCAGGAACTCGCCGACGAAACCGGACGTGCCCGGCAGCCCTACGTTGGCCAGGGCGAACAGCATCAAGTAGGCGGCGAAGCGCGGCATGGTATTGGCCACTCCGCCGTAGTCCTGGATCTGCCTGCTGTGCAGGCGCTCGTACATGATGCCGACGCAGAGGAACAGCGCCGCCGAGATGAAGCCGTGCGAGATCATCTGCATCAGTCCGCCTTCCAGGCCCAGCAGGGCATGCGCGCGCGTGCCGTGCGCCGCGCTGGCGAAACCCACGAAGAAGCCCAGGGTGGCGAAGCCCATGTGGGCGATCGAGGAGTAGGCGATCAATTTCTTCATGTCCTGCTGGGCCAGGGCGACGAAGCCGATATAGACGACGGCTACCAGGGAGAGGCCGATCATCGGCCAGACCAGCATGGCGCTGGCATCCGGGGCGATGGGCAGGCTGAAGCGCAGGAAGCCGTAGCCGCCCATTTTCAGCAGGATTGCCGCCAGGATTACCGAGCCGCCGGTCGGCGCCTCTACATGCGCGTCCGGCAGCCAGGTATGCACCGGCCACATGGGGATCTTCACCGCAAAGGCCAGGAAGAACGCGATAAAGAGCAGCGTTTGCGCCGTCTGCCCCAGGGGCAATCGGTGGAAGTCCAGGATCTGGAAGCTGTCGGCCTGCAGGTGCAAGTAGAGCAGGGCGACCAGCATGAATACCGAGCCCAGGAAGGTGTACAGGAAGAACTTGATGGTGGCGTAGATTCGCCGTTCCCCGCCCCAGATGCCGATAATGACGAACATCGGGATCAGCATGGCTTCCCAGAATACGTAAAACAGGATGGCGTCCAGCGCCGCGAACACGCCGATCATCAGCCCTTCCAGGATCAGGAATGCGGCGAAATACTGCGCCGGCTGCCGGGCGACGTTATTCCAGGCATGGAGGGCGACCAGCAGCGTGGTGAAGGTAGTGAGCAGGATCAGCGGCATCGAGATGCCGTCCACGCCCAGGTGATAGTCTATGCCTACGGCAGGAATCCAGGCGGCGCGTTCTACGAACTGCATGGCGGCAGTGTCGTCCTCGAAGCCGATGTACAAGGACAGCGAGAGCAGGAAGACCGCCAGCGCAATGGCAAGGGCAGCCGGGAACAGCGCCGCCCGTCCCGCCCGTCGCTCCAGTAACGGCATGGCGACGCCGACGGCGATGGGCAGCCAGATCAAAACGCTCAGAATGGGGACGTGCATCCGCGTTTTTCCGTATCGCCCCGCGGGCTCACAGCAGACCGTAGCCCGTGAAGCCGAGCAGCAGCAACAATCCGACGATCATCGTAAATGCGTAGTGGTACAGGTAGCCGGTCTGCACCCTGCGCGCCGCGCTCGCAAGGCGGCGCACCGCGCTGGCGGCGCCGTTGACGAGGAAGCCGTCAATCAATGCCACGTCCCCCCGGCGCCAGAGGAACTGCGCCGCGCCCTGGGCGCCGCGGGCGAACAGTGCCTGGTAGAGTTCGTCGAAGCCGTATTTGCGCACCAGCGCCCGGTAAGGCCACTGGGCGCCCCGCGCCAGCATGGCCGGCAGCTGCGGACGGCGCAGGTAGCAATACCAGGCGGCCAGCACGCTCGCCGCGGCGAGAAACACAGGCGGCGTTGTCAGAGCATGGGCGGCGAAGCTCCAGATGCCGTGGAAATTTTCGCCGACCTGCGCCAGCGTGTCGTGTTCCGGGAAGACCTGGATGGAGTCGCGGAAGTAATCGCCGAACAGCATGGGCTCGATCAGGGGAATGCCTACGACCAGCGAAGGCACGGCAAGCACCAGTAACGGGACGGTGATCGTCCGGGGGCTTTCCTGCACTGACCGGCTTGCCTCCGGCGACGGCCGCCTCCGTCCGTGGAAAGTGAGGAAGAACATGCGGAACGTATATATGGCCGTGACCGCCACCCCGGCGGTTACGGCAAAACCCGCGAAGCCGGCCCCGGGCAGCGTGCAGTAGCGCACTGCCTCGATAATGGCGTCCTTGGAGTAAAACCCGGAAGTGCCCGGCAGCCCGATCAGGGCCAGCGCGCCGGCCAGCATGGCGAACCAGGTAATCGGCATGTGCCGGTAGAGGCCGCCCATCCGGCGCATGTCCTGTTCGTGGTGCAGCGCCACGATCACCGAGCCCGCGGCGAGGAACAGCAGGGCCTTGAAGAAGGCGTGGGTAACCAGATGGAAGATGGCCGCCGCGTAGGCGGAAGCGCCCAGGGCGACGGTCATGTAACCGAGTTGCGACAGCGTGGAATAGGCGATCACGCGCTTGATATCGTGTTGCACGATGCCCAGCAGCCCGGTCAGCAGCGCGGTCAGCGCGCCCACGACCAGGACCAGGCTGAGCGCCGTCTCGGACATCTCGTAGAGCGGCGACATCCTCGCCACCATGAAGATCCCCGCGGTCACCATGGTGGCGGCGTGGATCAGGGCCGAGATCGGCGTTGGCCCCTCCATGGAGTCCGGCAGCCACACGTGCAGCGGCATCTGCGCCGACTTGCCCATGGCGCCGACGAATAGGCAGACGCAGATGGTGGTCAGCAGCGACCACTCCATTCCCAGGAACTCTACGGTGGCCTCTCCCTGGTAGGGCGCCCCGGCGAAGACCTGGGCGTAATCCAGGCTGCCGAACAGGGCCAGCACCGCGGCGATGCCCAGCAGGAAGCCGAAATCGCCGACCCGGTTGACCAGGAACGCCTTGAGGTTGGCGGCGATGGCCGACTCCCGCTGGAACCAGAAGCCGATCAGCAGATAGGAGACCAGGCCCACGGCCTCCCAGCCGAAGAACAGTTGCAGGAAGTTGTTCGCCATGACCAGCATCAGCATGGCAAAAGTGAACAGGGAGATGTAACTGAAGAAGCGCCGGTAGCCGGGGTCGTCGCGCATGTAGCCGACGGTATAGATGTGAATCATGCAGGAAACGAAAGTCACCACCGTCATCAGGGTCACCGACAGCGGATCCACCAGGAACCCGATCTCCAGCCGCAGGTCGCCGCTTTCCAGCCAGGTATAAACCGCCTCGTTGAAGACCGGGGCGCCGTCGAAGACGATGCGCTTGTACGCGACGGCGCTGAGCAGGCAGGACAGGCCGACGCAGGGGATGGTGATCCAGTGGCTCCACTCCTGGCGCAGGCGGTCGCCGGCCAGACCGACGACGGTTGCGCCCAACAGCGGCAGGAGCACGATGGCAAGGCACAGCAGCTTCACGGCCTGCCCGCTTGTCAGCCCCGCAGGGCGTCGATCTTCTCGACGTTAATGGTGCGGTGGCGCCGGAAGATCGTCATCAGGATCGCCAGTCCGATGGCGGTCTCCGCCGCCGCCACCGTGAGGATGAACAGCACGAAGATCTGTCCCTGCAGGTCGTCGAGGAAGTGCGCCAGGGCGATGAAGTTGAGGTTCACGGCGAGCAGCATCACCTCAATGCACATCAGCAGCACGATCATGTTCTTGCGGTTGATGAAGATCCCCGCTACGGCGATGCAGAACAGCACGGCGGCCAGCGTCATGTAGTGGAACAGCCCGGGCGCGGCGCTCACGAATCCGCCTCCATATCCACCAGGCGCACCCGCTCCCGCGGCTGTACTTGCACCTGGGCGGCGGGGTCCTGGATCTTCCGCGCCCGTTGCCCGCGCTGGGTCATAGCGATGGCGGCGACGATGGCGACCAGCAGCAGCGCGCCGGCCAGCTCGAAGGGATAGAGGTACTCCGTGAACAGCAGCCGGCCCAGGGCCTTGACGCCGTACGGGGCCGTCTGTTCCCCGACCGGGGCCGCCGTTTCCAGGGCCTTGTGCAGCAGCCAGATCATGCAGCCGGCCATGGCCACGGCCACCGCGCCGCCGATCGGCAAGTAGCGGGCGAAGCCCTCGCGCAACGGCGCCAGGTTGATGTCCAGCATCATCACGACGAACAGGAACAGCACCATCACCGCCCCCACATAGATCAGGATCAGCAGGATCGCCAGGAACTCGGCGTACAGCAGCAGCCACAGGGCGGAACTGGAAAAGAATGCCAGCACCAGGCACAGTGCCGCATACACGGGATTGCGCAGCGTGATCACCATCAGCGCCGCGCCCAGCAGCAGCCCCGCGAACAGGAAGAATACCGCCGCCTCGATGCCGCTGCCGGCCGCGCCGCCCATTGCCGCGCCGCCCATTACCGGTACGCGGCGTCCGCCGCCCGGTCGGCGGCGATCTGATCTTCCAGATCCTGACCCACCGCCAGCAGCTTTTCCTTGGTCATCAGCAGGTCGCCCCGCTGCTCGCCGTGGTATTCGAAGAACCGGGTCTCCACGATGGAGTCCACCGGGCAGGATTCTTCGCAGAAGCCGCAGAATATGCACTTGGTCAGGTCTATATCGTAGCGGCTCGTGCGCCGCGTCCCGTCCGCGCGCTGTTGCGATTCGATCGTGATTGCCACGGCCGGGCAGACCGCCTCGCACAGTTTGCAGGCGATGCAGCGCTCCTCTCCGTTGGGGTAGCGCCGCAGGGCGTGCAGTCCGCGAAAGCGCGGCGACTGCGGCGTCTTCTCTTCGGGATACTGCACGGTGATCTTGCGGCTGAACAGGTGCCGCCCGGTCAGGCGCAGCCCCTTGATCAACTCGGCGAGCAGCATGCCGTCCAGGAATCTGCCCAACGCGCGGAATGCGGATGTTGACTCGCGCATCAGTCGAACCAGGGCGGCATCCCGGCAACGGTCAGCGCCGCGGCCAGTACCAGCCAGACGATCGTGATGGGGATGAACACTTTCCAGCCCAGGCGCATGATCTGGTCGTAGCGGTAGCGCGGGAAGGTGGCCCGCAGCCAGAGGAACAGGAACAGGAAGCAGGAGGTCTTGAGCATCAGCCAGGCCAGTCCGGGCACCCAGGCGAAGACCGGCTCCAGCAGCGGGATGCCCTGGAACGGGGACAGCCAGCCGCCGAAGAACATCAGGGCGCAAAGCGCCGAGATCAGAAGCATGTTGGCGTACTCGGCCATGAAAAAGATCGAGAAGGCCATGCCGCTGTACTCGACGTGTACGCCGGCCACGATCTCCGATTCTCCCTCGACCACATCGAAGGGCGCGCGATTGGTCTCGGCCACGCCGGCGATAAAATACACCAGCGTCAGCGGCAGCAGCGGCAGCCAGAACCAGTGCAGCAGGCTGCCCTCCTGGGCGCGCACGATGGCCCCCAGATTGAGGTCGCCGGCCGCGATCAGCACCCCCACCAGGGCGAAGCCCATTGCGATCTCGTAGGCAACGATCTGCGCCGCCGCGCGCATGGCGCCCAGGAAGGCGTATTTGGAGTTGGAGGCCCAGCCGGCGATGATCACCCCGTAAACGGCCAGCGAAGTCAGCGCCAATACGTACAGCAGGCCGGCGTTTATATCGGCCAGTACCAGTTCGTCGCCGAAGGGGATCACGGCCCAGGCGGCCAGCGAGGGCGCCAGCGACAGGATCGGCGCGGCCAGAAACAAGGTCCGGTTCGCGCCCCGCGGCAGGATCACCTCCTTGAGCAGCAGCTTCATCGCGTCCGCAACGGGCTGTAGCCAGCCGCCAGGCCCCACGCGGTTGGGTCCCAGGCGGCACTGGATGTAGCCGATCAATTTGCGCTCGGCGTAGGTCAGGTAGGCTACGCACAGCATCAGGGGGGCCAGCAACAGGCAGATCTTGGCCAGCGTCTCCGCCAGGATCAGGGCGCCCGCGGTCATTGGCTCCGGCAGCAGGAGATTGAGCAACGATTGCGCCTGGCCGCGAAGATACTCCATGGTTTCGTGTCCGCCCGCGCTGCGTCCCTTTACGCCTGGGCGAGCTGCACTTCGCCGTACCGGCCGCCCAGGGGCAGGGCGGCTTCCCAGCCGCCGGGGATGTGTATGCAGCGCTCCGGGATCCGGGCATCCAACCGTAGCGGCAGTACCAGCTCGTTCCCGCCCTGGCGCACCCGCACTTGCGCCCCCAGCGCCAGCCGTTCGGCGAGCGCGGGATGGATGCGCACGGCGCTCTCGCCGGCGGCCGCCTGCAGCGATGTCGCCCGGCGCACCAGCGGGTCCACGGCGTACATGGAGACCTCTCCGCAACGCTGTAATTCAGGGCCGGCCGGCGGGATGACGGGCTCCTGCAGGCGCCAGTTCGCGCGGTTGTCCGGCCGCATGTCGGCCAGGGCCGGTTGCAGCTCGCGGAAGACGTCCTCGCGGGAGCGGTGCTCGAATCCGGAAAGCTCCAGCATCGCGCCCAGCATGCGCAGCACCTTCCAGGCCGGGCGGGCTTCGCCGGGCGGCGGCACGGCGGCGGCGAAAGATTGCGCGGCGCCCTCCAGATTGACGAAGGTTCCGGAAGTCTCGGCGAATTGCGCGACCGGCAGTACGGCATGGGCGTATTCCTTCATGGCGGCGTTGCACCATGAGCTCATGCAGACAACCAGTTCCGCCTTCCGCAGTGCCTGCAAAGCCTGGCGCCCGTCCCAGCAATCCAGTTCCGGTTCCACTCCCAGCAGCAGGTATCCCCGCAGTTGCCGCTCCAGCATCGCGTGCGCCGCCAATCCTGTGTTGGCGGCCGGCTGCCCCATCGGGCCGCGGTGCGGCAGGGTGCCGGCCAGGCAGGCGCCGGCGGCATTTGCGCCGGGCGGCAGATAGCCCAGCGAGCTGCCGCTGGCGGCGCAGAGCAGGCCGGCCAGCGTCTGCAACAGCGAGAACTCCGGGTGCGCCAGGGCGGACTCGCCCAGCACTACCGCCGTGCGGCCATGGGAGCACAGCGCCTCGGCGATTCGCCGGTGCGCCGCCTCCGGCGCCAGCCCCCGCAGGCAGGAGGCGGTCTCCCGCGCCTGTTCCCGCGGCATGGATTGGCCCGGGGGCTTGCCGCAGCTCAGGGCCGCCCCGAGGACGGCGCCCAGCGTTGCCGGCATCTCTCCCGGCGTCACGGCGAGCCGCGCCGCCAGGCCGTAATTGAAAGCGTAGTCCACGGGGTTGATGGCCATTATTGCCGCGCCGCGCCGCGCCGCCTTGCCCAGGCGGTGATTGACCAGCGGTTGCTCCCGGCGGGGGTCGCCGCCGACGATCAGCACAGCCTCCAACCGCTCCAGTTCGGCGATGGACCGGCCCAGCCAGGGAAACTGCGGCGCCTCGTCCTGGCGGCGGAAGTCGCGCTGACGCAGCCGGTGGTCAATGTGCGGGGCGCCCAGTCCCCGCGCCAGCCGTTGCGCCAGGTAGTGTTCCTCGACGGTGGCCGACGGCGAGACCAGGACGCCCAGGCAGTCGGGGCCGTGCTGTTCCAGCAGCCGCCGCAGCCGTTGCGCGACGAAATCCAGGGCCGGTTCCCAGTCGCTTTCCTCCAGGCTCTCGCCCGTGCGCGTCGCCGGGCGCCGCAGGCGGTCCTTGCTGTACAGTCCCTCGTAGCTGAAGCGGTCCCGGTCCGACAGCCAGACTTCGTTGATCGCGTCGTTTTCGGCCGGCACGACCCGCAGGACGCGCCCGCCGTGCACATGCAGCTGCAGGTTGGAACCCACGGCGTCGTGCGGGGCGACGGAGGGGTGTTGGCGCATCTCCCAGGTGCGGGCGCGAAAGCGGAACGGCTTGGAGGTCAGTGCCCCCACCGGGCACAGATCGATCACGTTGCCGGACAGCTCCGAGGCCATGCTGCGCTCTACATAGACGCCGATCTCCAGGTCTTCGCCCCGCCCCAGGGTGCCGAGTTCGCGCAGCCCGGCGATCTCCTCGCCGAAACGGACGCAGCGCGTGCAGTGGATGCAGCGGGTCATGTCCGTTTGCACCAGCGGGCCGATGTCTTGGTCTTGCACCACGCGCTTGCGCTCCTGGTAGCGGGATACGTCGCGGCCGAAGCTCATCGCCAGATCCTGCAATTCGCATTCCCCGCCCTGGTCGCAGATCGGGCAGTCCAGAGGATGGTTGATCAACAGGAACTCCATCACCGATTTCTGCGCCTCCAGGGCCAGGGGGGAACGAGTGCGGATTTTCATCCCCTCGGCGACCGGCGTAGCGCAGGCGGGCAGCGGCTTGGGCGCGTTTTCCACTTCCACCAGGCACATGCGGCAGTTCGCCGCCACCGAGAGTTGCGGGTGGTAGCAGAAGCGCGGTATGTAGATGCCTTCCCGGTCGGTGGCGCGGATCAACATGCTGCCCGCCGGCGCCCGCAGCGTGCGGCCGTCCACCTCGAAACGGACTTCTTTATCCTTGTCGGTCACCGGCTCAGGCCGCCGCCGCGGCGTCTTCCCCCGCGGCGCCGCCGCGTTCGATCATGGTCTCGAACTCTTGCCGGAACTCGCGCAGGAAGCTGCGCACCGGCCAGGCCGCCGCGTCGCCCAGGGCGCAGATGGTGCGCCCCTCGATCTTGCTGGCCACGTCGTCCAGTTTTTCCAGGTCTTCGCGCCGCGCCCGGCCGTCGAGGATCCGGGTCAGCATCCGGTACAGCCAGCCCGTGCCCTCCCGGCAGGGAGTGCACTGGCCGCAGGACTCCGCGTAGTAGAACCGCGCGATCCGTCGCAGCACCCGCACCATGCAGGTGCTTTCGTCCATCACGATCACGGCGCCCGAGCCGAGCATCGAACCGGCCTTGACCAGCGAGTCGTAATCCATGTTCGTCTCCATCATGCGTTCGCCGCGCACGACCGGCACCGAAGAGCCGCCGGGGATCACCGCCTTCAGGCGCCGCCCTTGGCGCACGCCGCCGGCCAGCTCCAGCAACTCCCGGAAGGGCGTGCCCAGCGGCACCTCGAAGTTGCCCGGACGGTTGACGTGACCGCTGACGGAAAAACACTTGGGGCCGCCGCTGCCCTCGACCCCGATAGCGGCGAAACGCTTCCCCCCGTCGCGCAGGATCGTCGGCACCGAGGCGAAGGTCTCCGTGTTGTTGACGGTCGTGGGGCGGCCGTACAGTCCGTGCTGGGCCGGGAACGGCGGCTTGAAGCGCGGCATGCCCTGTTTGCCCTCCAGGGATTCCAGCAGCCCCGTCTCCTCGCCGCAGATATAAGCCCCCGCGCCCAGGCTGGAACGGATCTCCACGGGCGTCTGGCAGCCCAGCGGGCGCGGCCCCAGGTAGCCCGCCTCGTAGGCCTCGGCCAGGGCGTCCTCGAAGCGCCGGTAGGGTTCGTCCATAAACTCGCCGCGGATGTAGTTGTAGCCCACCTCGGCGCCCATGGCGTAGCAGGCGATCGCCATGCCCTCGATGAGCGCGTGCGGGTTGAAGCGCAGGATATCGCGGTCCTTGCAGGTGCCGGGTTCGCTCTCGTCGGAATTGCAGACTACGTACTTGGGCGCCGCTTCGGGCAGCATGAAGCTCCATTTCAGCCCCGCCGGAAAACCTGCGCCGCCGCGGCCGCGCAGGCCCGACGCCTTCACCTCTTCTACGATCTTTTCCGGGGGCGTCCGCTCGCGCAGGATGCGGCTCCAGGCCTCGTAGCCGCCTACCTTGCGGTAATTCTCCAGCGTCCAGGGGGAGTCGAATTCCAGTGTGCGGTAGCAGATCCGGTTGAGTGACGACATCGCTCCGATCCTCTCCGTTGCCCGTCCCGCCTCAGTCCAGTTGCCGCAGGATCTCGTCCACCTTTTCGGCGGTGAGGTTCTCGTAATATTTGTGGTCCACGGTCATCATCGGCGCCCCGCAACAGGCGGCCAGGCACTCCTCCTCGCGCTTCAGGTAGATGCGTCCGTCCGGGGTGGATTCGCCGGTGCGGATGCCCAGGCTGCGTTCGATATGGCGGACGATCTCCCCGGCCCCGCACAGCATACAGGATATGTTGGTGCATACCGAAATGCTGTGGCGCCCCACCGGCTGGGTCTCGAACATGGAATAGAAGGTCGCCAGCTCGTAGATCTCGATGGGGCGCAGCCCCAGGTAGTCGGCCACGGCATCCATCGTTTCCCGCGTCAGGTAGCCGCCGTTTTGTTTTTGCGCCGCGTGCAGCGCGGCCAGCGCCGCCGAACGTCTGCCCTCCGGCGGGTATTTGCGCAGCCAGCGGTCAATCTCCCCGCGGGTGGCTTCGCTCAGTACCGCCCGGCCGCCGTTCCCGGCCCCGGTTCCCGTCTCGCCCCCGGCCCGGTCCCCGGTCCCGTCCGTCACCGGTCAATCTCTCCGAAGACGATGTCCTGGGTGCCGATCATGGCCACCACGTCGGCCAGCATGTGCCCCCGCACCATCTCGTCAATGGCCGCCAGATGGGCGAACCCGGCGGCACGGATCTTCAGCCGGTAGGGTTTGTTGGCGCCGTCCGAGACCAGGTAGATGCCGAACTCGCCCTTGGGGTGCTCTACCGCCGCGTAGGTCTCGCCCTCCGGTACGCAATAGCCTTCCGTGAACAGCTTGAAGTGGTGGATCAGCGCCTCCATGTCGCCCTTCATCTCCGCGCGCGGCGGCGGCGCCAGCTTGCGGTCCTCGACCATCACCGGCCCCGGGTTTTGCCGCAGCCAATCCACGCACTGCCGGACGATCCGGTTCGACTGGCGCATCTCCGCGACGCGCACCAGATAGCGGTCGTAGCAGTCGCCGTTGGCGCCCACGGGGATCTGGAAGTCAAGCTGCTCGTAGCTCTCGTAGGGCTGCTTCTTGCGCAGGTCCCACTCCACGCCGGAGCCGCGCAACATCGGCCCGGTAAAGCCCAGTTGCAAAGCCCGCTCCGGCGCGACCACGCCGATGTTCACCGTGCGCTGTTTCCAGATGCGGTTGTCGGTCAGCAGGGTCTCGTATTCATCTACGCATTTGGGGAAGCGGTCGCTGAAATCCTCCAGGAAGTCCAGCAGCGACCCCTGGCGCGCCTCGTTCATGCGGGCCGTTGCCCGCTCGCTACGCAGCGGCGAGGGCCGGTAATGGGGCATGGTCTCCGGGAGGTCGCGATAGACGCCGCCCGGGCGGTAATAGGTGGCGTGCATACGGGTTCCGGACACTGCCTCGTAGCAGTCCATCAGGTCTTCCCGTTCCCGGAAGCAGTACAGAAAGATGGTCATGGCGCCGATGTCCAGGCCGTGCGCCCCGAGCCACATCAGGTGGTTCAGGATGCGCGTGATCTCGTCGAACAAGACCCGGATGTACTGCGCCCGCGGCGGCGGCGCGATCCCCAGCAGCCTCTCGATGGCGAGCACGTAGGCATGTTCGTTGCACATCATGGAGATGTAGTCCAGGCGGTCCATGTAGCCGATGCTCTGGTTGTAGGGCTTGCTCTCGGCCAGCTTTTCCGTAGCCCGGTGCAGCAGCCCGATGTGCGGATCGGCACGCGCGATGACCTCGCCGTCCATCTCCAGCACCAGCCGCAACACGCCGTGCGCCGCCGGGTGTTGCGGCCCGAAGTTCATGGTCATGTTGCGGATCTCCGGCACCCGCTTATCCCGGCGGCGGCTCGGGGCGCCGGTGGCGCCCCTCGTCGCGGATCACGCGCGGCACCAGCACCCGGTTCTCGATGGTGACCGGTTCCTGCACCACCCGCCCCCGGTCCGGGTCGTAGCGCACCTCCACGTGCCCGACCAGCGGGAAATCCTTGCGGAAGGGGTGGCCGCAGAACCCGTAGTCGGTCAGCAGCCGGCGCAGGTCGGGATGGCCCTCGAAGAGAATCCCGAACAGGTCGAATGCCTCGCGCTCGTACCAGTTGGCCGAACTCCAGACCGGAGTCACGGAGTTCACTCGCGGCGGCTCTTCCGCCAGCGGGCAGCGCAGGCGCAGGCGCCGGTTGCGGCGCAGCGAGAGCAGGTGATAGACCACCGCGAAGCGCGGCCCTGCCGGGGCCGGTCCCTGGCGCGCGTCGGGACTCACTCCCCGGCTGAAGCCGGTGCGGGTGCTGCCCGTCGTCTCCCATTCGACGTCGCCGTAGGCGGCGTAGTCCACCCCGCAGAGGTCGGACAGCTGCTCGAATGCGAATTCCGGGTCGTCGCGCAGGAGCTTGCACAGCGGCAACAGCGCCGCGGGCTCGCACACGGCGACGGCCATATCCTCGCCCTGCCGGCAGTCGCGCAGCAAATCGCCGGCCCGCAACCGCAGCCGCTCCGCCAATTGTAGTCGCTCGTTCACGCGGCGCGTTGCCGGTTCAGGGGGAGACTGCGTGGGAGACGGTATGGGTGCGCCGGATCTTCTTTTGCAGTTGGATGATCCCGAACAGCAGGGCCTCTGCCGTCGGCGGGCAGCCGGGCACGTAAACGTCCACCGGCACGATCCGGTCGCAGCCGCGGACCACGGAGTAGGAATAATGGTAATAGCCGCCGCCGTTGGCGCAGGAACCCATCGAGATCACCCAGCGCGGTTCCGACATCTGGTCATATACCTTGCGCAGGGCGGGCGCCATTTTGTTTACCAGAGTGCCCGCGACGATCATCACGTCGGACTGGCGGGGGCTGGGGCGGAAGATGACCCCGAAGCGGTCCAGGTCGTAGCGTGCCGCCCCCGCATGCATCATCTCCACCGCGCAGCAGGCCAGCCCGAAAGTCATCGGCCAGAGCGAGCCGGTGCGCGCCCAGTTGACCACGTTATCCAGCGTGGTCGTGACGTACCCCTTGTCGCCGACGGTCGCCGCTGCCGCCGCCAGCGTTGCCGGCGGCGCCGCCGTTGTTGCCATTATTCCCATTCCAGCGCCCCCTTGCGCCACTCGTAGATGAAGCCCACCAGCAGCACCGCCAGGAACAGCAGCATCGCCGCCAGGGCCGGCGCGCCCAGTTCCCTCAGGGTGACCGCCCAGGGGAAGAAGAATGCGAACTCCAGGTCGAAGATGATAAAGACGATGGCCACCAGGTAATAACGCACGTCGAAGGGGATGCGCGCGTCCTCGAAGGCCTCGAAGCCGCATTCGTAGGGGGACTGCTTCTCGGCGTCCCCGCGGCGCGGCCCTGCGAAGCAGCCCACCGCCAGCATGGCGCAACCCATGGCCAGGGCGACCGTGATAAACAGCAGAATGGCGAAGTAGTCCGCAAACACCGCTATTCCCTACCGTTCACTCCATCGTGTCTTGTGCGCCGCGTCCCGTGCCTTCGGGCGTCCCGTTCGGGGCCGCCGGGACGGCGCGTAATTCCCGGATTATACCGCCAAGGCGGCCATACTTACAGCCCGGGCGGAGCGCCGCCGTCTATGGCGCTGGGAATGGGGGCGCCGGGAATGGGGGCGCCAGGGATGGGGGCGGATGAGGCGGGGAGCGGAAAGCGGTTCTCTCTATAATCTGCCATGGATTCCTGATTTCCAG
>JAPPQA010000033.1 GCA_028817255.1 Gammaproteobacteria bacterium
GAATCTACCCTCCATGGCGGGGTGGGAATCGTTTCCCCTCGATTGCGTAACGGCTTGTTGGGGGGGCGGCAATTTGCCTTTCCCCGGGAAGAGGTGGATAATCTCCCCAAGGTCGGTATGGCTTGGAGGCATCAGGACCCCGAAAGACGATGGAAACCGAAACGATTAATCCAGCATCCAGCGCTCCCGGTGCGGCGGGGGCGGGCGTTCCGTTGATCTTTACCGATGCGGCGGCCGGGAAGGTAAAGCAGTTGATCCGCGAGGAGGGCAACGATGCCCTGATGCTGCGGGTTTTTATCTATGGCGGCGGCTGTTCGGGATTCCAGTACGGGTTTACCTTCGAGGAAAAGCAGCAGGAAGGAGATGCCGCGGTCGTTAAGGACGGCGTATCCCTGCTGGTGGACCCGACCAGCTTGCAATACCTCAAGGGAGCGGAGATTGATTACACGGAGGGCCTGGAAGGGGCTCAATTCGTGATCCGCAATCCCAACGCAACCACGACCTGCGGTTGCGGTTCTTCCTTCTCGGTATAGACAGCGCTCCGGGCGGACGCTCAGGCGCGCCCCGCGCCGCTTCCTCCGCTATGGGGGTCGTAGATTCCCCCCAGCAAGACGCTCCGCCGGGCGCCGGTAACGGAGGGCAAATTGCCCGGCAGCGCCAGTATCCTGCGCCGGGCCAGCCAGGCGAAGGCGACGGCCTCCACGTAATCCGGTTCCAGGCCCCGTTGTCCCGTGGAGTAGAGGGCGAGACCGGGCAGCGCCGCGGCGAGGACCTGCATGAATTCCCGGTTATGCATGCCGCCGCCGCAGACCAGCAATTCGGAGCAGGAGGGCGCGTGCCGGCGCACGGCCCCGGCAATGGTCTCCACGCTCAGCCGGAGCAGGGTGGCTTGTATATCCTGGGGGGCGACACCATTTTTATGGTTGTGGTTGTCCAGATGTTTTTGCAGCCAGGACAAGTTGAAGCGCTCCCGGCCCGTGCTTTTCGGCGGCGGGCGGGAAAAGTATTCGTCCGTCAGCATCTGTTGCAGCAGGGGTTCGCGGGCCTTGCCGGTGGCCGCCCAGGCGCCGTCCCGGTCCATGGGGAGATCGCGGCAGTGCCTGATCCACTCGTCCAGCAAGACATTGCCCGGGCCGGTATCGAAGCCGACGACATCGCCCCCGCTGCCTTTGCCGGGGAGCACGGTGAGGTTTGCCATGCCGCCGATATTCACTATGGACCGCTGCGGTAGCGAGGTATCGCCGAATTGCCAGGCATGGAAGGCAGGGGCAAGCGGCGCTCCCTCGCCGCCGGCCGCCAGGTCCATGCGCCGAAAATCGGCTACGGTAACCATGCCGGTCTGCAGGGCGATGATGTTCGGATCTCCGATCTGCACGGTGCAGGGTTCGCCGTCTTCCGTGCCGTGCAGGACGGTCTGGCCATGGCTGCCGATGGCGGTCACCTGCGCGGCGCGCATGCCGCTGCGCTTGAGTACTGCCAGCGCGGCCTGGGCGAACATGTGCCCCAGCCGCCGGTCCAGGGCGGCGACTTCCCGCAACGGCGCGTCCGGCCCCAGGGCGCGCAATTGCCGTTGTACCGGCTCTTCCAGCGGCCAGCTCGCTGCGGACACCGGTTTTGCGCCGCTGTCGGTAAAGGCAACCAGGGCCGCGTCAATCGCGTCCATGCTGGTGCCGGAAATCAGGCCTATACAGTGCAATACGGGAGGGGAGGGTTGCAGGGATGACGCGCTGGGCATCCTGCGTGTGCGAAGGGCAGGAAATTTTTTGTTATCATGCGGCGCGCCTGCGTAAGCAGCGGTTCCCGGACTATGACCAACCCAAGCATAAAGGATAAAAGAGCGGATTACCAATTCGGCGTGGAGGTGCGTCAGCTCCTGGAGCTGGTCATCGGTTCGCTGTACAGCAACAAGGAGGTGCCCCTGCGCGAGCTGATTTCCAACGCTTCCGACGCCCTTGAGAAGCTGCGCTTCGAGGCGCTCCAGGACGACAGCCTGTACGAAAAGGACGCCGCCCCGAAGATTCGCGTGGAGTATGACAAAAAGAACCGCACCGTTTCCGTGATAGACAACGGCATCGGCATGTCGCGCGAGGAGTTGCGCAACAATCTCGGCACGATTGCCAGCTCCGGTACGCGCAAGTTTCTGAAAGCCCTGCAGGGAAAGGACGCGACGCCCGACAGCCTGATCGGCTGCTTCGGAGTCGGCTTTTATTCTTCTTTCGTTATCGCCGACAAGGTCGAAGTGTCCACCCGCAAGGCCGGCGCCCCGCGCACGGCGGGCGCGCGCTGGACCTCAAGAGGCAAAGGCAGGTATTCCATACAGCGGGAAGACCGGCCGGCACGGGGGACCCGCGTGACCCTGTACCTGAAAAAAGACGAGGAGGAGTTTCTAGACGGGTACCGGTTGCGCGAGATTACCCGCAAATATTGCGATCATATCGGCTTCCCGATCGTCATGGCGCAGGAGGGGGAAGGGGCCGGCAAAGAGGAGACCGTCAACAGGGCGACCGCGCTCTGGAAGCGGAGCGGCAAGGAGATCGCCGACCAGGAATACCGCGAATTCTACAAACACATCGCCCACGATTTTGAAGACCCGCTATGCTACGTGCACAAAAATGTAGAGGGAAAAACGGAATATACCTTCCTGCTGTACATACCGGCCGCGGCGCCGGCCGGTTTCTGGGAGCGCCGCCAACTCCGCGGCGTCAAGCTGTATTCCCACCGGGTGTTTATCATGGAAGCCGTGGAGCAGTTTCTCCCGCCCTGGCTGCGATTCGTGCGCGGCGTTATTGATTCCGACGACCTGCCGCTCAATATTTCCCGCGAGATTTTGCAAACCAATCAGGCCGTGGATTCGATTCGCAGGGGCTGTACCCGCCGGCTGCTCGACCAACTCAAGACGATGGCGGAGCGGGAGCCGGAGAAGTATCGCCAGTTCTGGCAGGCATTCGGCACCATATTGAAGGAAGGCGTTGTCGAAGCCGGGGCCTTCCGCGACGACGTGACCGAATTGCTGCGCTTTGCCTCGACGCGCGAGGCGCAGGACGAGGCGGCGCTGGTTTCTTTTCATGATTACCGGGAGCGGATGAAGGAGGGACAAAAGGAGATTTATTTTCTGGCAACGGAAAACCCGGCCACCGCCCGTTCCAGCCCGCATCTCGAGCTCGCGCGCGAACATGGGCTTGAGGTGCTGCTCGGCGATCCCGTAGATGAGTGGGTCCTGACTCATTTGGGGGAGTATCGGGGCATACGGATCAAATGGGTAAACAAGGGGGATTTAGACCTGCCCGACGCCGGCGACGAAGAGCCGGAAGGGAAGGAGACCGGGGAACGGCTGGCATCCCGCATTGCCGATTGTCTCAAGGGCAAGGTGAAAGAGGTGCGCCCTTCCCGGCGGCTGCGGGAATCCGCCTGCTGTCTGGCATACGGCGATCAGGAAATGAGCGCGGGATTGCAGCGGGTGCTTACGGCGGCCGGGCACCAGCCCCCCGATAGGCTGCCGACCCTGGAAATCAATCCCGGGCACGTCCTGGTAAGGCATATAGGGGCAGCGGAGGGCGAGGAGCGCCTGCGCGATTGGTCTTTGCTGCTGTTGGAACAGGCGATGCTGAACGAAGGCGCCCCGTTGCGGGACCCGGCGGATTTTGTGCGCAGACTGAACCGTTTGCTGGGGGAGCTGGTAACTCCCCGATGATTCCCCGATGATTCTGGCGGTCCCGGCCTGTTCATGAGCGGGAATCCGGCCGATATGCGCTGTGCGGCCGCCTGAGACAAAGGCGCCGCATACGGCGGACATACCCGCCGAGATCCGGCGCGGCGCCGAGGAAATCCTGGTCGAGTCGGAATTGAGCGACCGGTTGCGCAGCGGCAAGCGGCTGCGAGTCAAGGCAGGCTTCGACCCTACCGCCCCCGACCTGCATCTGGGGCACACCGTGCTTTTGAATAAGATGCGGGAATTCCAGCAGTTGGGACACGAGGCCATTTTTCTGATCGGCGACTTTACGGCCTTGATCGGCGACCCCAGCGGCCAGGATGCCGCCCGGCCATTGCTGAGCGCAGAGCGGATTCGGGAAAACGCGCACACGTACAAGCAGCAAATATTCAAAATTCTCGACCCGGAATCCACCCGGGTGGAATGCAACTCCCGGTGGAACCTCGCTCTCGGAGTGGAATCCCTGTTGCGCCTGGCCTCGAAGTACACGGTGGCGCGGATGCTGGAGCGCGATGATTTCCACAAGCGCCACCAGGCCGGCAAACCGATCGGCATCCACGAGTTTCTTTATCCTCTGCTGCAAGGGTACGACTCGGTCGCCCTCGAGGCGGATGTGGAACTGGGCGGCACCGACCAGAAATTCAACCTGCTGATCGGGCGTCATTTGCAGCAGGCATACGGTCAATCCCCGCAGGCGATCCTGACCATGCCCTTGCTGGAGGGGCTGGACGGCACGCAAAAGATGTCCAAATCCTACGGCAACTATATCGGGATTGCCGATCCGCCCCTGGAGATGTACGGCAAAATCATGTCCATATCGGACGAGTTGATGTGGCGTTACTTTCAGTTGCTCAGCTTCCGCTCGTTGACCGAGATCGAGCATTTGCAGCGAGGCGTTGCGGAGGGGGCGAACCCGCGGGATGCCAAGCGCGAATTGGCCCATGAGATCGTCGCGCGCTTCCACGATACGGCCGCCGCCGAACGGGCGCGGGACGACTTTATAAGCCGTTTTCAGCAGCAGGAGATCCCGGATACCCTCCCGGAATACCAGGTGCGGGACCGCGAGGGGGGCTGGACCGTGGCGGGCCTTCTGAAAGAAATTCGTCTGGCCGCCAGCACTTCCGAGGCTCACCGCATGATCCGCCAGGGCGCGGTGCGCATGGACGGAGAACGCTTCACGGACGGCTGGCGCAAAATTCCCGCGGGGACCACCTGTCTGTTCCAGATAGGCCGCCGGCGCTTTGCCCGGGTTACGGTGGAAAACCGGCCCCCCGCCGGCTCCCCCTGAGGGCGCGGCAATTCTCAAAAGGGCTTGACAAGGGAGACGGACGGCCCTATCGTTCGTTATTAGCACTCGCTTGAGAGTAGTGCTAAACAAACGCAAAAGACCACGGAGGTGCAATCGAAATGAAAATCCGACCGCTTCATGATCGCGTTATCGTCAAACGCACGGAGGAGGAGCGGGCCAGTGCCGGGGGCATCGTAATCCCGGACTCGGCCACGGAAAAGCCGATCCGCGGGGAGGTGATTTCCGTCGGGCCCGGCAAGGTCATGGATAACGGCAAGGTTGCCGCCATGGGCGTCAAGAAGGGCGACAAGGTTTTGTTCGGCAAGTATTCGGGAACGGAGATCAAGTTGGAGGGCGTGGAATACGTGGTGATGCGCGAGGACGACCTCATGGCCGTGATCGAATAGCCCGTCTGTTGCGGGCAAGCCCGTTCGGCCGGCGCAAACCGGCGCTCGGGTTCGCTATCTAGTCTTCTGGCTTCTACAACGAGGGAAACAAACGATGAGTGCGAAAGATATCAAGTTCGGCGGCGATGCGCGTCAACGTATGCTCAAGGGTCTGAATACGCTGGCCAATGCGGTTAAGGTTACGCTGGGCCCCAAGGGCAGGAACGTAGTACTGGAAAAGAGTTTCGGTGCTCCTACCGTTACCAAGGACGGGGTGTCCGTCGCCAAGGAAATCGAACTCAAGGACAAATTCGAGAACATGGGCGCGCAGATGTTGCGGGAAGTGGCCTCGCAGACCTCGGATGTCGCCGGCGACGGCACCACGACAGCGACGGTGCTGGCCCAGTCGCTGGTGGTCGAGGGCATGAAGGCCGTGGCCGCCGGGATCAATCCCATGGATCTCAAGCGGGGGATTGACCAGGCAGTTGCCACCGCCGTCAAGGAATTGAAGAAGATTTCCAAGCCCTGTTCTTCGGACACGGAGATCGCGCAGGTGGGGACAGTGTCCGCCAATGCAGACAAGCCCATCGGCGATACCATCGCGGAGGCAATGAAGAAGGTGGGCAAGGAAGGCGTGATCACGGTGGAAGAGGGTTCGGGACTCGATAACGAATTGAATGTCGTGGAGGGCATGCAATTCGACCGGGGTTACCTGTCTCCCTATTTCGTCAACAACCAGCAGTCCATGAGTTGCGAGCTGGAGGATCCTTTGATCCTGCTTTGCGACAAGAAGATCTCGAATATTCGCGACGTGCTGCCGTTGCTGGAGTCCATCGCCAAGTCGGGGAAATCGCTGCTGGCCATCGCCGAAGATATCGAGGGCGAGGCCCTGGCCACGCTGGTGGTCAATACCATCCGGGGCACTTTCAAGGCGGCGGCGGTCAAGGCGCCGGGCTTCGGAGACCGGCGCAAGGCGATGTTGGAAGACATCGGCGTCCTGACTGCCGGAAAGGTGATTTCCGAGGAAGTCGGGTTGAGCTTGGAGAAGATTCGGCTGGAAGACCTGGGCCGTGCCAAGCGCGTCGTGATCACCAAGGAGGACACGACGATCATAGACGGCCTCGGCAAGCCGGCCGACATTCAGTCGCGCATCGGGCAGATTCGCAAGCAGATCGAGGATTCGACGTCGGACTACGACAAGGAAAAACTGCAAGAGCGGGTGGCCAAGCTTTCCGGCGGGGTCGCGGTGATCAAAGTCGGCGCCGCAACCGAAGTGGAAATGAAGGAGAAGAAGGCGCGGGTGGAAGATGCCCTGCATGCGACCCGGGCTGCCGTGGAGGAGGGGATTGTGCCCGGCGGCGGCACGGCCCTGTTGCGCTGCGTTTCTTCTTTGAAAAAGGCAAAGGGCGCAAACGAAGACCAGAATGCCGGCATCCGCCTCGTGATGCGCGCCGTGCAAGAGCCGGTCCGGCAGATCGTCGCCAATGCGGGGCTTGAGCCTTCCGTTATCGTCAACAAGATCGCTGACAGCGAGGCCAAGCAGCAGAACTTCGGATACGATGTGGCGACCAACGATTTCGGCAACCTGATCGAGTCCGGGATCATAGACCCCACCAAGGTTACCCGTTCCGCTCTGCAGAACGCGGCTTCCGTGGCGGGGCTGATGATTACCACGGAGGCGATGGTGGCCGAGCTGCCCAAGGAAGAGAAGTCGCCGATGGGTGGTCCAGGAGGGGCCGGCATGGAAGACATGGGCGGAATGATGTAACGACTCCGCACCTCTTCCGGCCCGTTATTGGTTCCCTAAAGGCCCGCGCGGAAGCGGGCCTTTTTTTTAGCTGGCGCGCCTTGATGCGCGTTGCCGGCGGCGCACCGCGGACACGGCGTACTCCCGGGGGGGCGTATTCCCGGCGATACTCCCGGCCGGTTTATTCGGTTCTTTGCAGCGCGGCGCGGTATTTTTCCAGTGCGCCCGGAAAACCGAAACGCAAGGCGTCGGCGGTCAGGGCGTGTCCGATGGAAACTTCCTCCAGTTGCGGAATTTCCCGCGCCAGTAGCGGTAGATTATTCAGGTTGAGGTCGTGCCCGGCATTGACTCCAAGCCCGTGTTCGGCCGCCTGGCGCGCGGTTTCCCTGATATGGCCCAGGGCGCCATGAAGCTTCTCGCCCTTGCCCCCGCCGCCGGCGTGCGCCTTCGCGTATGGCTCCGTATAGATTTCGATGCGGTCGGCGCCTGCTTTTGCCGCCAGGGCAATTTGCGCCGGATCGGCGTCCATGAACAGACTGACGCGGATGCCGGCGTCGCGCAGGCGGGCGATGAGAGGGCGTAAATCGGCGCCCTGCTTTTCCAGATTCCATCCGTGGTCCGAGGTGGCCTGTTCGTCGCTGTCGGGCACCAGGGTGCATTGCTCCGGGCGCGCCGCCAACACCAGGGGGAGAAAGCCCGGATAAGAACCGCGCGCCGTCGAGAAAGGGTTGCCTTCCATGTTGAATTCTCGGGACGCGGCGGCGAGTTCGGCCCGCAACGGCGCGATGTCGGAAGCGCGGACGTGGCGCTGGTCGGGGCGCGGATGCACGGTGATGCCGTCAGCGCCGTGGGCAAGGCACAAGCGGCAGGTCTCCAGGAGATCGGGAATGCCGCACTCCCGGGCGTTGCGCAGCAAGGCAACTTTGTTGAGATTGACGCTGAGTGCGATCGTCATGTCGTTTCGGCGCGCGGGAAAAGGAGTTTGGGTTCGGAATCCCCAGAGGTCCCGGACAGGTCCCGGGCCCGCGCCTGCGACGGCGCCCTGCGGTGGCGCCGTTCGTCAGGACCAGGAAACCCCCTGCCCGGCGCCGATTGTCTGGTCCGAATGTGTGGTGGGCCTGGGTGGACTTGAACCAACGACCTCACCCTTATCAGAGGTGCGCTCTAACCAACTGAGCTACAGGCCCGAATACGAATTCCCGCGGGCTTTTTCAATGGCTCCGCGGCTTCAGAGGAAAGAATCCGGACATAACCCCGGGTAAATCCAGCTCAATCTGTGTGGGCGCTGCACGCCATAAAGGCGGGATGACAACGCATATACTCGTAAGGAGGTGATCCAGCCACAGGTTCCCCTACGGCTACCTTGTTACGACTTCACCC
>JAPPQA010000034.1 GCA_028817255.1 Gammaproteobacteria bacterium
ATCTTCACGTTCTCTCCTGCCTCATCTTCGTTGGGTTCTTCAAGGGCCGCTCAATGGCCGTTCAATGACCATTCAATGGTCGTTCATGGCGCCGTTCATGGGATTGCGCTTATGCAACAGGTTATCCCTAAAGTTCACTCACCGCGAGCCCTGGATTCTCTTTTGTGCAGCGGCCGAGCCGAGACGAGATGGGGCCTGCCGCTTTGTTGATCTATGCGCCAGACACTGACGATGCAGGTGGGACCTCTGTTGGGAGTCTGGATGTCGCAGATGAAGGCATAGTTCCCCCCGTCGTCCGTTTGCCTCGTGCCTTTCGGCTCAGCGGTGAGCGGATGCTTCCGCAGCTCGTCTTCCAGCGCGCGCGGGTTGTCGGGCGAGAACCCGCAGGTGGATATGAAAAATCGAGCCTTTGCCTTTCCGTCTTCGGATTCGAGATCCAGCAGATAGTTAGTGAGTTTGGCTTCCGCGATGAAAACCTGAGAGAAGCTGGTCACTTCTTTGCCCACTTTGCCACCAATTCAAGGTCGCTCTCCTTGAAGGCGCGGGAGGTGAAGGGCAGGTCCTCGTCCCAATCCTCGAATTCCACTTCGTAGCCATAGCCACCGGCGCTTCGCTCATAGACCAGCATGACAGTCCCTTCCTTTCCCCGGGGCAGATCGTCATTTGCGTGGGCATCCGTGACAAGGCGGACGATATCCAGCTCGCCGAAGCGGGCCGGGGTGGGGTTTTTCACCTTATTCGCCTCCAAAATTGCAGCGTCCAGGCGGGAGTTGTAATATACCAGATCCCGCTGCTGAAGCTTGTCGAAAAATACCTCGTAATCCTGCGGTGTCAGCATATTGAATTGGTAGAAGGGGCTTTCGATGCCCTCGAAAAGCCAGTGATTCAAGCGGGCGAAGTGCCTGCGCGCGAATTCATGCTTTTTTGTGTTCTCCGGGGAAGGGTTGGCGATTTCCGAATCGTCCTTGATCTCCACAACCAGAATGCAATTGCCCTGCTTGATGAAGAAATCCGGGCTGAACATGCCGCGCTTGATGTGCGGCGCCCCCTTGGGGCGGGTTGTAGGCTTGGACCAGGCGTATTCCACGGCATAAAATCTCATCGCCGTGTTTTTCAACCATGCGTCCAGGGGTTCGGCGTTTTCGCGTTCGCACAACCCACGCATGAATTTGCGTTCCGGTTGGCTGTCGGCAATGGCCAGATTCACGGGCGTCTTGAAGCGGTAATCGTTCTCGATGAGGAGTGCCTGCCCGGCGTAATTGCCATCTTTGTCCGTCAATTCGCGGAAGAAATCTCGCTGCTCTTTGGGCAGAAAATTCTCGCAGCCATTGCGATAGAAAACAGTCTTGTCCCGCAGCAATTCGGCTGCGCTGCAACTGTCGCTTTGCCGGTCCTGTGTGTTCAGAATGAGGAGGCTCTTGGCGGCCCTGCGATAGGTGGTGCGCCTGGATTCCTTCCGGCGCAATGCACCGAGCGCCCCAAGGAATTTCTGTTTGGCCTCATCCGGTATCTCGCTCTCATTCATTCTCGACCGCCGGACCGTTTCGAGAACCACTTGCAAGAGATCCTCCTCGCGGTGACGGGCGGCGTAGCGGGTGCGCTTTTTGGGATCGGGATTGGCAGCGGTTTCGCGGTCCAGCGCAGCTAAATTCTCATGCATCGCATGGGCCACTTCTGCTGCGGTGAAGGTCTCGTGGCGGATGGTCAGTTTCTCCTCACGGCTCCTGCCCCGAGTATCCAAAAGGCCCACTTGAACGCGCTCTTCCGCGGGAAGTGTCGGAAACTCTAGGTATCCGCGTTCAAACAGCTTGTATTCATCAGTTACGGTGGCCGATGTGCTGGCCTCGTCCTTCTCGTAGTTCAGATGGTGAAGGGGAAAGTGGAACTTGGAATCTGGCAGAATCACCGAAGACACGCGCTTTTCCATCTCCAGTATCTCGTTGACGAGATGCTCAATTCTCGGCGCCCAGGATTCGTGATTGAAAATTGTGACCACGGGCTGCCCACCATGCCAGTTTTCTGGTACGCGCAGCCCGCGCCCGAGAACCTGCGCGATGAGCAGCTTGCTGTCGAAGGCACGCTCCTCGTGGGGGACGATCTGAAACACATTCTTGGCATCCCAGCCCTCGCTCAGCATGGAGACGGAGGTGATCCACTCCACCTTGCTCTGCGGATTGTCCACCGTGCGCAGGCGCGCGAGATTGCGCTGGTGCTTCGGCGATGAGGTAACGACCAGCACCTTGCTGTCAGCCTGTTTCTCCGAGATCCCCTCATGCTCTTGCAGAAAGGCGCGCAAATCCTCTGCGGCCGCCTCGCAGCTTCTGATGTTCTTGGTGACGACGATGGTGAGGGGGCGAATGCCTTTAACACGCCGCTTGATTTGATTTGTGCGCCGCTTGTGAAGCTTGTGAATCAACTGCCATTTCTCATCCGAGCCGCGGAGCTTCGGCTCCTCGGCGATATACTCCACATCCTTCACCTGCCGCTCTTCTATTGCCTGGCGCAGGGAGTAGCGGCTGACCACATCGGTGAAGTAATCGTTACCGACATAGCAGGTGCCGGAAACGCCAACGATTCGCTGAAACCCAAATTCATCGTCGAGCAGAAATTCCTTCCATTTTCGCAGCTCGGAAGTGGCGGAGGCGACATGGTGCGCCTCGTCGTTGAGGACGAGGGTGTGCTTCCCTGTGCCCCCCCGCAGGCTCTCTCGGATGGAAGACTTCACATGCTTCAGGATTGCGTGGTAATTCTCCACGCAGATGCAGCCGCCGGTGATGCTCTGCGAGGCGTTGATAATATTCGGCGGGTGATGCCTGGCGTTCTCGGGCATGGCTTCCTGCAGGTCGGCATCGGCGGCGAGCTCCCGAAACTTACCGATCAGCCCGTGCTCAATGGTGTTGGAGGGACAGAGAGTCAGGACGCGGTTCACCTTGCCCTCGGCCAGCAGAATGGCGGCGATGCCGTAGAGGACGTAACTCTTGCCGGTTCCCGTCGCCAAATCCAGGGAGCAGGAGAGCAGGTCGGGCAACTGCAGGCGGCTCTCCATGGCCTCCCATGAGCCGTATGCCTCCGCCAGCTTCGGGTTGCCGTCAAAGTTCTCGCGGGTCAGGGCGCGCAGATCTCGATATTGGCCTCCGGCCAGGAAGCGCAGAGCGGTGAAAATTGCCTCTTTCTGGTATTCGCGGCCTTGGCAGAGCGTATCCACAAAGGCGTCATACCTGCCCTCGTCCCACACCTGCGGATTGATATTGCGGGAAACCTTGAGGACGAGATCCTCGTTGCGGATCTTGCTCACCGCTTCTTCCTCGCGCTCTTTTTTGCAGGGCTCTTTTTTGCGCCTCGGGCAGGCCCGTTGCGAAACTTGCCCGCGGAAATCAATTCGCGCGCTTCGTTGCCGTAGATGTCCACGAAAATCGCCATCACCTGCTTTCCGAGCTGATTGGCAGGGAAGCTCGCCTTCCAGCCGTTATTGGCCATGGCGTCTGCGTAGAAGATATGGTCGAATTCGAAGACGCACTTTTCGGGATCGTAATCGTAGTCGAGCATGAGCATGGAGAGCGTTTCCATGTTTTCGCTCTTCTTCCGCGGCCCGCGCACCCGCGCTTCGCTCTTAAAGGTGGTGATTTTGATGAAGGCGTCGCCTTGCTTCCGGCCTGTGGTGTATTTCAGCTCCGGGCGCCGGATAAAGTCGAAGCCCACAGCGTCCACGGTGTCGTTCACATTCATTTCGCCGGTGGGCTGCATGAGTGCGGTGAAGTCACTCCGATGCAGCTGATAGATGAAGGAATAGGGGATGCGCAGGGCGTAGTAGCGGACCTTGCCGTGGTCAATGTAGTCCTGGAAGAATCCGAATTTCATGGCCGGGGCAATGAGGAAAACTTCATTCGAGACCTTGCGCCCGATGGCCTCGTGGATCTCCTCGATGGTCTCTTCGGCGATCAGATCGCCCGGGTTCCGGTGAGGGGGGTAAACCTTGACGGTCTTGCCCCGGCGCGTTCCGTCCATGCGGATTCCGCCGACGGTGTGCGGGTTGTCCTTGCACTGGAAGAGTTGCAAGGCAAAACGGCGCCAGTCTTCTTCGGGGAGATCGCACAACTTTTCGACATCGTAGAGGCCGGCGTTGTAGAGTGTGAAAGGCTTGGCCCGGAGAGGCGATCCCTTGCTGCCGATGCCATCGCGCAGGTTCAGCAGGCGCTTCTGCATGGTGTAGATGGCCAGCTTGCCGCAGTCGGATGCGATCCAGCGGCGGCCCAATTTCTCGGCGACGGCGGGCGCAGTGCCGGAACCGGCGAAGAAGTCGGCGACAATATCTCCTTCGTTGCTGGACGCTTTGATAATGCGTTCCAACAATTTTTCCGGCTTTTGAGTGGGATAACCAGTTCGAGCGATTGAGGCACGATTCTCAAAAGGAACGTCATCGAACCAATCTCTTGGCAAAACGCCCTTTTTATCATCCCAATAATCTCGATAGACCGAATCAGGATGAGACTTTTCAAGTTCAGGCGGCAATTGTTGCTTCCCGGTGAACTCCCCGCCTTTCCCCCTTATCTGATACTTCCGACCATCGGTGTCAACGAGAGTATACTTTTTCTCACTTCCTTTAGAATAAGGAAGAGAAATTTCATAGCAATTAAACACGCGATCCTTGTTCAAAGAATCCTTCGCGTAGAACAAGATAGTGTCATGTTTTGCATTGAATCTGTCCTTAGAAATTTCGCGCTCTCGATAGCACCAGATAACTTCATTCAGGAAATTCTCTTTCCCAAAAACTTCATCCATCAACACCCGCACATATGAATTCATCCGCCAATCCAAATGCACATACACACTGCCGTCATCCGACAGCAATTCCCGAATCAAAACCAGCCGTTTGCGAATGAACTCCAGAAATTCCGCGGCGGCCACCTTGTCCTGGTAAGCCACAGCCCCATCCTGCCCTTGCATTTCCCGCTTCGTGGAAAACGGCGGGTCAATATAAACCAGCCGGATTCCGGGCGTACCGTCGGCGTTACACAGCTTGCCCTTCTTTTTCATGTCCAGCAGCGATTTCATCGCCTGCAGGTTGTCTCCGAAGATGAGCATATTGTTCCAATCGTCGCCGTTGTTGCCGAAGCGGCGGGTAGGTTGCAACGGCACGGCCATGGCATCCGCCAGAATGTCCGCCTCCCGCGCCTTACCGAGGTAGGTGAGTTCGGTTTCGCGCTTCTGAGCGGGGAACAATACTGGCGCCCAGTCCAGCGGGGGCATTTCGCCGTTCTGCAGAATCTCTATGAGGAGCTGGCGCTCTTCGTCCGTCATGCCCGCTCCGCTCCCGCTGCTCTCGCCAGCTTTGGCGAACGCTCGGTGGCTCCGGGGGCGAGGCATTCCAATTCGATTTCGTCCAGCAGTCCCTCGTCCGCGAAGCTGTAAAACCCTTCCCCGGCTACGATCAGGTGGTCAAGCACCTTGATTCCCAGCGGGCGGGTGGCGGCGATCAGGTCCTTGGTCAAAAGCCGGTCCGATTCACTGGGCCGCGCATCTCCGGAAGGGTGGTTGTGCGCCGCAATCAGGGCGCTGGCATTGGTTTGCAGGGCGCGCGAGACAATCTGGCGCAGGGATACATGGACGGCGCCGGTGTCGCCCCGCGCAATCAGGGCGTCGGTCAGCAGCGCGTTGCGGCGGTTCAGATACAGTACGCGAAAATGCTCCTCCGGCAGCGCCCGCAAGCGCTCGCGCAGGTATTCGCCCGCCTGAGTCGTGCTGAGAATCTTGCGCCGTTGCAAAGCGGGGGCAAGAGCGACCCGCCGCGAGACTTCCATGGCCGCCGCCAGTTGCGCGGCCTTCGCGCCTTTGAGCCCCTTCACTGCCAGCAGCGCCAGCGCCGGGGCTTCCGCCATTCCCCGCAGGGAGCCGAACTGTTCCAGCAGTTGACGCGCCAGATCCACCGCGCTTGCGCCCCGCATCCCCACCCGCAACAGAATGGCGACCAACTCGGCGTCCGTGAGCGCCTCTGCGCCCCGGCGGAGCAGCCGCTCCCGGGGGCGCTCCTCCTCGGGCCAAGAGGCGATTCCGCTCGCTTTCGCGCGTATTTTGGCCACAGTATCTCCCTTACATACAGCTCAGACCGCTGTTATGGACCTTGCTTTCCTTCAACGGCAACCGCCGCATCTTAGCCCAGTATGCCCGGCAACATGAAGCGGGCAGCGCGCAACGGTCCAGATACTGCGCGAGAGGAACGGAAAAACGGCGGAGAATTCAGATAGCGCAAATACTTAAGGCCCAAAACCAGGCGCGGCCTCCCCTGCCGGCACGCGGGGAGACGGAGAAGTGGCTCAAGAATAATCGGCAAATCGCGCAAATCGGGCCGGGGGACTGGGCACTGCTTGGCACGGCGGGACCTCCGACCGCCCCTGAAACGGGGTTTCGCCGCACGGATCGCCCCCCGCCAACCCGGCTCGCCGCCCGCCGCCTTGAGCCCGGCACGGCATTACGATTATCATAACGGCCGATGCCGGTGCCGCTGTCCGCCGGACAAGGGAATATGTCAATACGATGCGCCCTACGGTGACCCCGATACTGCTGGTCGTCCTCGACGGCTGGGGTTATTCCGAAAACACCGAGTTCAACGCCATTCACAGCGCGCATTCGCCGGTCTGGGACGAGCTGTGGCGGCGACACCCGCACACCCTGCTGCAGGCGTCGGGCACCAGCGTCGGCCTGCCGGAAAACCAGATGGGGAACTCCGAGGTCGGCCACATGAACATGGGGGCGGGCCGGGTGGTGGGCCAGGAATTCACGCGCATCTCGCGCGCCATCCAGGACGGCTCGTTCTTCCGCAACGAGACCCTGCGCCGGGCTTTCGCGCACGTGGCGGCCAACGGCAAGGCAGTGCACCTGCTCGGCCTGCTGTCTCCCGGCGGGGTGCACGGCCACGAAGAGCATATTTTCGCAATGATGGAGTTGATCGCCCGTTGCGGCCATCCCAGGGCGTACCTGCACGCCTTTCTGGACGGACGGGACACGCCTCCCAAGAGCGCGGCGGAGTCCATCCGCCGCGCCGTCTTGAAGGCGGAGGAACTCGGCACGGGCCGGATTGCCTCGATGATCGGGCGCTATTACGCAATGGACCGCAACCGCAACTGGAAGCGCACCCGGCAGGCGCACGAGTTGATCGCGCACGGCCGGGCGCGGCGCCGTTGCGAAGACCCCCTGATCGCGCTCGACCAGGCTTACCGGGCAGGCCAGTCGGACGAGTTCCTGAAACCGACCGCCGTTTTGCACCAGGGGAAACCGGTGCGCCTGGAAGAAGGCGACATGATCGTGTTCATGAACTACCGCGCCGACCGCGCCAGGCAACTCTCCCGGTCGCTAACCAACCCGGACTTCAGCGGCTTCGAGAGAGGAACGGTGCCGAAACTCAGCGCCTTTATCAGCCTTACCGAATACCACGCCAAATACGAATTCCCGGTCGCCTTCCCCCCCGAGGCGCTGACCAACGTTTTCGGCCAGTATATCTCCGACCTCGGCCTGCGGCAGTTGCGTATTGCCGAGACGGAGAAATACGCGCACGTCACTTTTTTCTTCAACGGCGGGGAGGAGCGCGCCTTCGAGGGAGAACACCGCATTCTCGTCCCCTCCGCGCACGTGGCCACCTACGACCGGAAGCCGGAGATGAGCGCCCGCCAGATCACCGACAAACTGGTGCGGGCCATCAAGGGCAAGGAGTATCATGCCATCATCTGCAACTACGCCAACGCGGACATGGTCGGGCACAGCGGCGACCTGGGCGCCACCGTCAAGGCAGTGGAAGCCATAGACGCCTGCCTGCGCCGGTTGCTGGCGGCCTGCCGCAACAGCGGTTGCGAGATGATCGTCACCGCCGACCACGGCAACGCGGAACAACTCAAAAGCTACATCACGGAGAAGGTGCAGGCGCAGCCTCATACCGCTCACACCAGCAATCCCGTGCCCTTCGTCTATGTGGGCCGTCCCGGCGAGGTCGTCTCCGCGGATGGACGATTGTCCGACGTAACGCCGACCATGCTGTACCTGATGGGCCTGAACCCGCCGCGGGAGATGACCGGCAAGCCGCTGATCCGTCTCCAGGAGGCAAGCCAGCCATCCGCCAAGGCGTCCGCGCAGGGTTGATCTCCCTCGCCTGTCTCGGGCCGGCCGCCGGGGCGGGCGCCGCGCCGGCGGAAGCCGCGGGCGCAGCGGGTGTGCGGACCG
>JAPPQA010000035.1 GCA_028817255.1 Gammaproteobacteria bacterium
ACCGATGGTCCGTTCCTCCTACCACGCCGATCTGCAGGCCGGCGAACGGGCCGGGTAGAGAGGGGGCCCCGCGCAGGGCTCCTACTCTCTTGCGAAGCAGCGAGGGTTCCCGAAAGGCGTTCGGTCTCCGTAGAGCCCTACAGGAGGCCGGCGCCCGGATTTCTCGCCTGCTATGCGGACCTGTGTCCTAAGGTTTTGGCTCCGCTTCCCCGGCCCCTTCTTCCGCTGCGCTCACCAGGGAAGCCCGGCGTATGACGATGTCCTCCACGGGCACGTCGCCGTGCGGCCCCGCCCGGTCGGTATCCGCCTGGGCGATCTTGTCCACAGTCTCCAGGCCCTCTACCACCTGCCCGAAGACGGCGTACCCCCAACCCCTGGGAGTCTTGGCGGTATGGTCCAGGAAGGCGTTGTCCACGAGGTTGATGAAGAACTGCGCCGTGGCGGAATGCGGGTCGGAGGTCCGCGCCATGGCCACGGTGCCGCGGCGATTGCGCAGGCCGTTGTCCGCTTCGTTGCGGATGGCGCTGCGCGTGCTTTCCCGCTGCTCCATTCCCGGCTTGAAGCCGCCCCCCTGGATCATGAAGCCGGGGATGACCCGGTGGAAGATCAGTCCGTCGTAATAGCGGCTTTCCACGTATGCCAGGAAATTGCGCGCCGACTCCGGGGCTTTGTCGGGGAACAGCTCGATCACGATATTGCCCGCGCTGGTCTCCAGCAACACCTGCGGCTTCTCCGCCGCCCCTCCGCCCGCGGGCAGCGCCGCCGCCGCCAATATTGCCCCCGATAACCAAATTTTTCTGTACAACATTGCTTTCCTCCTCGGCCCGCCGCCGCTTATCTGTCGTGATGCGCTCGCAACATGCCCTGGCGCGCCCGATCCGACCGCCGCCGCGCGCCCGGCAACCGCGGCAAATATAACCCCATCGTCTCCTGGCGTCAGTTTTTTCTGGCCGCCGTGTCGCGCAAGCCGCGTTCTCCCCGCGTTCCGGGAGTGCCCCGCCCGGGCTCCCCCGCTCCCGGAGTCGTCCGCTCCTATCGGACGGACATCGGAGACCGTCCGCGGCGCCGGGGCGATGCCGGAGGCTGCCCCCGCCGCCTCACCAGGTGAAGCGGCGCGCCACAGCCAAGCCGACGATGAACTGGTTGTCGTCGCCCTCCAACTCCACCAGCGGGCTGTCCGCCGCGTCGCCGGCCATGAGGCTGTACTCGGCGATGAATTCCACACTCCACTTGGGCCGGAACTGCCACTGCAGGGATGCATTCACGCCGTAACTCTTGATGCCCGCCTCGGCCTCGTAGCGTTCGTACTCCACGAGGCTCTGCCGTGTCCGCCGTACCATATTTCGCGCCGTCACCTCTGCATCGCTGACGCCGAAGTAGGCTTCCATGTAATCGTCCGAGGCCCACGTCGCGGACAGGCCCAGCGTCATGAACAGGGTCTCGTCCGCGGTGAGTGGGAAGGGCGTCTGCAAACCGAAGTCGATCAGGAGGCCCTCGGGGCCGTCCAGCGCCTGGTTCAGGGAGACGTAGGCTTCGGCGAAGCCTACGTAAGCCGCTACCGAGCCGCCCACCGTGACCGCCTCGTCCACCTTGTCGAGGCCGATCAGCGCATCGTTGTCAATGCCGCCGAGCGAGCCTCCGGCGGAGTCTTCATCGTTCTCGCGCCCGAAGTCGTAGCCTACGTTAACGCTCGCCGTGAACCGATCCAAGTCCACCAGGGTCACGTTCAGTCCATCGTCGGGAGAGATTCCGATCCAGTCGCGGTAGCGGAGCGACAGCACGGGCAACGGCAGGGGATCGTAATCGTCCGAACCCTCGTAGTCCGGGGCGTAGGCGCCGCCGAATCCGAGATCCAGTGCCCAGTTGCCCTCTGGCCCGCCGCGCCCCCGGTCCTGCGCCGCCGCCGTCTCCGCGCCGACCGCGCACCACCCGGCAACGGCAACGAATGCCAGTGCGGCAAGGGAGCGCTGGAATCGAAGCAGGGGGAAGATCCTTGTTCCCCAAGGTGCCCCACAAGGGATGCTTACATTGAATAATTGCATAACGGAATCCTCCTCCTTTCCGTACCGTAGGTTGTTAGGGGGATAAACACATATATATTATGTTTTGTCAATAGGGAAAGGCGGTTATGAGGCGGCCGTTTCCGCATGGCGCCCGGTGGCGTAGGGCCCGGCGCCGAACCGTTGTGCCGCGCTTTCATAAAGATGCAACAGCGCCGGAATCATCAGCAGCACGATGAAGGAGGCGAAGGCGAGGCCGAAGGCGATGGTGGTGGCCATGGGAATCAAGAATTGCGCCTGCAGGGAGGTCTCGAACAGGAGGGGCGTGAGCCCGGCAATCGTGGTGAGGGAGGTCAGGATCACCGCGCGCAGGCGCTGGCAGGCCGCTTCGATCACCGCCTGTTGCGGCGCCATTTTTCCGTCGCGCAATTTTTTGTAGAAGGTGACGAGGATGATGGAGTCGTTTACCACGATGCCGGCCAGGCCGAAAAATCCGAACAGCGAAAGGATGGTCAGGTCCAGGCCCATCCACAAGTGGCCCCAGATCGCTCCGACCAGGCCGAGGGGAATAACGCTCATTACCAGCAGCGGCCAGGCGTAGGAGCTGAATACCCAGCTCAATACCAGATAGATGAGAATCAGGCCGAACAATACGCCGCGCTTCATTTCGCCCAGGAGTTGCGCGGCCTCTTCATCGTGGCCTTTGAAGCGGATCGTGATGCCGTGGTTTTCTTTAAGGCGCGGCAAAACCGTTTTCGCCAGCCCGGCGGTAATCTCTTCCGCGTTATTGACGCTTGCGTCCACGTCGGCGGCGATGGTGATGGCGGATTTGCCGTTGGTGCGCAGGAGCAGGTCGAAGCCGCGTTGCGAATGGTAAGTCGCCACCGAGGATAGCGGCGCGTTGCCGCCGCCGGGTAGAATTACCGGGAAGTCGTCCAGGCTTGCCAGGTAATTGCGTTCGCGGTCCGGCAGCACCACGCGCACCTCCACGTCGTCAACGCCCTCGGAGAATTTTTGCGCCACGTAGCCGTCGTAGGCGGCATGCAACTGGCGCCCGATCTCCGCCACCGTCAGGCCGAGGGATCGGCCTACCGGGGTTAACTCCATTACCAACTGCCGGTTGCCGTAGGGCATGTTGTCGCCGATGCCGGATACCCCGGGGATTCCCGAGAGATGGTTGGCGAGCGCCTCTGCCGCGGCCTTTACTTTGGCGGTGTCGTCGCCGTTGAGCTCCAGTGTCAGTTCGCGTCCGGGCGGCCCGGCCGTCTCCTCCACGATGGTAATTTGTTCCAGCCCGGGGGCCTCCATGAGGCGTGATTGCCATTCTTCGATAAAGCGCTTATTGCGTACGCTGCGGCTGTCCGGCACGGTGAGTTCCACCCAGATGGAGCCGTAGTGGTCGCCGGAAGAGGAGGCGGCGTCGAAGCGCCGGATGGTTCTTTCCCTCACTATGGCCGCGGATACCAGTCGTTCGCCCTGGCCCAGGGCTCGTTCCGTTTCGTCCAGGGTTTGCTTCATGTGCTTCAGGTAGCGGCTGACGTCGGCCTGCGGCGTGCCCGAGACGAAGGTTACCTCGGCGGTCATGATGCGGCCCTCGGGCGAGGGAAAAAAAGTGAACTTGGTCCAGCCGCCGGCGACCAGGCCGCCGGTGATGAGGATCGCGGCCAGGCTGAAGGTTACCGTGGCCCAGGCGTGTTGCACCGCGGCGGTTGCCAGCGGCCGGAAAATTTTCTCGCGGAAGTCGTCAAAGGCGCGGTCCAGGCGCAGGCGCAGGCCGGCGGGGCGGTGGCTGCCGACTTTGCGCAACGAGTGATGCAGGTGACCGGGCAGGATGAAGAAGCATTCCACCAGCGATGCGGCGATCACGCAGATCACGACCGTGGGGATGGTGCCGAGGATGGCGCCGAAGATGCCGCCGAGGATCAGCAGCGGCAAAAATGCGGCGACGGTGGTGCAGGATGAAGCGATCACTGGCGCCAGCATGTGTCTTGCGCCTTCCACCGAGGCGTCCAGAGGCCCCGCGCCTCGCTGGTACCGGGTCAGGACGTTCTCGCCGACGACGATGGCGTCGTCAACGATGATGCCGAGGGCCATAATCATGGCAAACATGCTGAGCATGTTGATCGTGCCGCCGGCAAAGTAATACACGCACAGCATTCCGAGAATGGAGATGGGAATGCCGGCTGCGATCCAGAATGCGATGCGCGCGGTTGTGAACAGGTACAGAATCAGCACCACCAGGATTAGTCCGCCGGCGCCGTTTTTCAGCAGCAGATTGATGCGTTGCTGCAAAAATACCCAGCTTTCCCCGGCGACGGCAAGGGTGACGCCGGCCGGCAAATTGGGGCGGACGTCGGCGAGCCACCGCTGCAGAATGCGCGCCGCCTCCAGACTGTCGTTTTTTTCGATCCGGAACAAGGTGAGTTCGATGGCCGGGTTGTCCTGGTAGTAAAGCGTCGCCTGACCGCTGCGCGAGCGGCGTCTGACCTCGGCAATGTCGCCGAGGCGCAACTCGCGTCCATCGGCGTCGCTGACGAACGGCATTTGTTCGAACGCGATTTCGCCGCGGCGCTGGTTGAGAAAGCGAATCTGCTGCAGGCTTTCGCTGCGGCCGGCGGCCCCGCCCGGGAGGTCCTGCGAAAAAGAAGA
This sequence comes from Gammaproteobacteria bacterium, assembly GCA_028817255.1. NCBI lineage: Bacteria > Pseudomonadati > Pseudomonadota > Gammaproteobacteria > Candidatus Porifericomitales > Candidatus Porifericomitaceae > Candidatus Porifericomes > Candidatus Porifericomes azotivorans. The sequence goes on from JAPPQA010000035.1 coordinate 4,650, forward strand.
AAGCCGCTCGCCGATGTCAACGAGAGATAAGCCAAGCTCCGCGATTTTCAATTGCGGCACCTGGATTGCGATTTCTTCCGACGGCAGGCCGGCCATGGTGACCTTGGAAATGCCGCGATCCAGCAATTGGCGCTCGTATTCCCGCGCCAGCAGCGCCAGGTCGCGCAGCGGCGCGCCGCCGGCAAGGATCAATTTGGCGATGTCCTCGTAATCCACGGCTCGGGTCACGTTCGGCTCTTCGGCGTCAGGCGGCAGGTTGTTTACCCCGTCCACTTCCTGCTTCACCTGATCGGCGGCATGATCGAGGTCGGTGCCGTCCTTGAATTCCACGACCACGATGGAGACGCCCTCGCGCGACGTGGAGGAGATTCGTTTCACCAGGTCCACATTGCGCATCGCCTGCTCCAGCGGGACGGTGATGGACGACTCCACATCGTTGGCGTTGGCGCCGGACCATGTCGTCGTCACCGTAATGGTGCCCAAGGTGAAGTCGGGAAAGAACTGTTTGTTGAGTTGCAGCAGCGCCCAGACGCCGCTGGTGCACATGATCGCCATGCTGAGGTTGGCCGCCACCGGGTGGCGCGCGAAGACAGCGATGAGCCCTTTATGCGAATCGGTCATGGTGCCAGGTCATGGCGCCGGCGCTTCTGTTGCCCCGGTTTCGACGACGCGCACCGGCAGGCCATTCACCGCATTCGGCAGCGGGGAAATCACTACGCGGTCGCCGTCGCTCAGCTCGTCAGAGTACACCAGCACGTGATTGGTGCGGTCGCCGTCGGTTGGGAAAGTGCGCCCGGCAACGCGCACCGGCGCCGCCTTGAGTTTGCCGTCCGCTACTTTGAACACCTTGTTTTGCCCGTAAAGCGCTTGCCTTGGCGCCGCTATCACGCGCGGCTCCGGCGCGAGCATCAGGGTCAGTTCCACCACGCGCCCGAGTGCCGGCACGAAATCCGCCTGCAGGCGGAACAACGCATCCACGCCGCCCTGGCCCTGCCGGATGTTTGCGCTCAGGCGATGCAGAACCAGTTCCAGGCGCATGTCGTCCACCAGCGCCGTGCCGCGAATCTCTTGTCCCTTGTCGCTCATGCGGCGCACGCCGGGCAGGTCGCGGTCGGGAATTTGCGCCCGCACTTCCACCAGGGAAGTGTCGAACATGGCGACCAGGGAATCGCCGACGCGCGCCCGGTTGGCGGGAGATACGTGGACCGCGGTGATGCGGCCGTCGAACGGCGCCCGGACCGTAGTGCGTTCTATATCGCGCAGCACCTGGTCGTGCAGCGCCTCGGCGCGCTTTTTGCGCGCCAGCAGCGTTGCCAGGCGCGCCTCGTGGTCGTTCACCGCCTGCCGGCGCTGGACCAGCTGCAGCCCTTCCCGCTGCAGCCTGCCGCGGGCGTCGTCCAGTTGCGCCCAGGAGCCGCTTTGCGCTTCGGCAAGACGACGCATGCGCTCGACGGATTTTTGCGCGAGCTGGTAGAGCATGTCTTCCCGCTCCAGGGATTTTTGGTCGGCTTCGTAGCGTTCGGTCTCGCTTCGGATCGAGGCATTGGCCTCCGCCACATCGGCTTGGCGCTGTTTCAGCAGCAGCTGCAAATCTCCATCGTCCATTTCGACGAGTACATCGCCGCTCTTGACTTCCTGGCCGGCCAGGACGCGCACTTTCGTTATCTCGGCGGCAACGCTGGCGCTCAGCACGGTTTCCCGGGGCGATTCCACCACTCCGTACAACCTTAGCGCTGGACGCAACGTTTTCCAGGCGACGGTTTGCACCGTCACCGGCCAGACCTTCTCCCGGGCGTCGCCTGGCAGCGGCGCCGGCTGCCTTTGACTCAGTAACAGGAAGGCGGCAACGCCGATGCCCAGAAAAGCCAGCGGCAGAGCGCGATGCTTATGCCGCCGGCAAAGTTGCGTGATATTCATCGGCGGGATTATAAGGGCTTATGCCCCGGCTCTCCCGCCATGCCGCGGGCGTTCTTGTGGCCCGGCTTTTTGCGGCCATGTCCGGCCCGTGGCGCTCCCCGAATCCCCGCCAAGCCGTTGCGATGAAATGGTGGCCAGGGACGGAATCGAACCGCCGACACAGGGATTTTCAGTCCCCTGCTCTACCGACTGAGCTACCTGGCCTGGGGATGGGGGCATGTCTGCCAATGGCGGGCCGCGCGGAGAAGCCGCCGGGATTACGATGCGGGAGCCTGGTAATCCGGGGGCTTTTCCGAACCGGCGCCGAAGAAAAATTTCTCCATCTCTTTTTCCAGGAAACGCCGGTCCTTGGGGTCTATGGGAGTGAGTTTGTATTCGTTAATCAGCATGGTCTGATGGCGCAACCATTCTTGCCAGGCATCGTTGGAGACGGATTCGTAGATACGTTTGCCCAGCTCGCCAGGGTAGGGCGGGGCGTCCAGCCCCTCCAGCTTTTTCCCCAGTTTGACGCAATCCACGATTCTGCTCATCTTTTGTCTGCCGCCTCTTTTGCCTGCTTGCCCGGCACGGGGCGCCGCCCTCCGGGATTTTCACAACCTTTGTACGGTCCGCCTCGGCGGGCGCGAGGGGCCAGTATAGCGGAAAAATTTTCCCAAATAATCGCTTGCCCGGGGCGCCCCCGCCGAGTCGGCGCTCCATCGGCACGGCCAGCCGCCGCCAGCGCCTGGCCGTTGCCTGTGCGGGGGGGAGGATTCGGCACCCCGCCGGCCCTCGTTGTGCCTGTGATATTGTAGGCAAACCGGGAGCGTGGGGAGGCAACTCATGAAGCGGCAAGATGAAGAAGTCATCCCTCATTTGGCACTGAAGGCGATCGGAGTGGTGCACTCCAGCCTGAAGACTGTGCAAGACCCGCCTCCAGAAGGGCAACACCGCCTACAGGAGGCCGTTCTGGAAATCTTTCCCAGATACTGTCTGGGTCTGGCGGGCCTGGAGAAACTGCGGCGCATAGTAGTGATCTACTGGTTGCACCAGTCCGAACGAGAGGTTTTACGGGTCTATCCGGGGGGGGATCGCAACAAGGAGATGATCGGGGTGTTTTGCAACCGCAGCCCGCTGCGGCCAAACCCGGTCGGCATCGGCCTTGTGGACGTGCTGGGCGTGAACGTCAACCGGATCCGGGTATGCGGTCTGGATGCGGTCAATGGGACTCCGATTCTGGATCTGAAGGCGCCGTCCCCGTAGGGCCGCAAGCCGTTACGCAATCGAAGGGAGGAAAAGCGGCTCTCTCTTATCTGCCATGGAGCCCCGCTTTCGTACGCATCACTCCCCCCTTGAGGGGGAGTCGGCAAGACGAGGGCGCAAGCCCGA
>JAPPQA010000036.1:0-8054 GCA_028817255.1 Gammaproteobacteria bacterium
CCCATAGTATCATGAACTGTAATGGCATATCTCTACGCACCGCCCGGTCAATACACTCATAATGCCGTTTTGTCAGTGCGGCTCTCTCACGGAGATATTTCGCTGCCATCAGTGCTTTTGCGACCTCCTCTATAATAGAGGCCCGAGAGGCCCGCCCGTTATTTTTCCCCGGCTGGCTCGCTGTTTTCCCCATGGGCCCGTTCCGCAAAAGAATTATCTACGGTCGCCTTGGCAGCGCTTTCGTCTTGCAAGTCTTCATTTGCGAGCCGAACAGCGATGGCCTTCTCCCAGCCTTCCGGGTCAATCAATGCCCTCCTTGGCATCGTGCCCTCGAGCAACATTCTGTCTATGGCGTTACTCACAATATTTTCGCTTAGCTCTGGGAACATACGTTGGGCGATCCTCTTCACCTCCCCCGGATTTTCGTGCGAAAATCCAAGTGCCGCATCAAGTGCATTCACGGCTTTCTGCACTAACTCCGGATCAGAGTCGCGTGTGGCTTCAAGCGTGTACAGGCCAGTTAAAAAGAACTTGCCGTAATGCTCGGGATACGAAAAAACCACTTCTGCGCCTGCCGCAACCGCCAGCGAGACGGTCGGTTCAAGCACCATTGCGATATCTGCGAGGTCCGCCTCAAGCATGGCCAGGAGGCCCCCGAAGGCGCCTTGAACCACCTTTGCATTCCCGACGATTTCTGCATTGTCTCGCAAGGTCTTGTTTATCAGGGCATAATTTGTGGAAGGGGCTGAATAGGTTGCAATGCGCAGATCTTTTAATTGAGACAGCGCGGTTATTTTCGAGCGATTTCTGGCCACGCCCCAAAACGGCGCACCCGATACTACCGTGCCCACAACGATGCCTGGTTGCCCCCTTTCCCGGGCAATGGCCGCAAATGTCGGGTCGGCCACACCGAACTGCGCCTGTCCGCTCGCGACTGCAGCAAAGGTCTTTTCATCGCCGCCGCCGTTAATCAGGTTCACTTTCAGCCCTTGCTCTTCGAAAAAGCCGCCTTCTATAGCGACATAGAGAGGCATATATATAAACACATGCCCGAACTGGGCGATGGTAATCTCCCTGAGCCCATCTTTTGCAGCGGGCTTTGCTCCGTCCTCTTCCTGACCGCAGCCGAATAGACCGCTGAGCAGCAGCAGAGAGATAGCGAAAATTACGAGTCGTTTCATAGTATTACTCCATATCACAGGCCGCGAAATCCACAGGGCGTGTATATAGTCAAGCAGAAATCGGGCCAGATTTTAAGAGGGGTTTATAGTAGAAAACAAGCGCCTTTAGTGCAGATACAGAGCCTTATAATGCACAAATACAGCACCTATAGTGCAGATATTTCTCCTGACGCCGTTGGAGATCGGCGCAGTGGTGCTCCATAATAGCCGGCGCATCCGCATCTCGCTGAGAGACGCCTGTCCGCACCGGGAGCGATTCCGAACCGTCGCTTGACGGTCGCTTGGCGCTTGGATGCCTCCTGGCCTCCTCCGAGCGCTGCTCCGGCACAAAGACACAGAACACCCGCACACCCGCTACCCTGGCGATGGGTTCTGCACTAGACTAGCCCGGCGGCCAGGGAAAGCGCCGCCGCCTTGATAACAACCATAGCGATGTACACGATCTGCCCGCAGTGCAAAAAGAAATTCCGGGTCCAGGCCGCACAGTTGACCGCCGCCGGGGGCGAGGTTCGCTGCGGCCTGTGCCGCCACCGCTTCAATGCCCTGGCGCAGCTGCACGACGACCCGTCTCCTGCCTACGAAACGCCCGAATACCAGGAAGCGCTGGCCGAGATCCTGGAGCAGGAATCGGAGGAACGGGGCCGTCCGTTCTGGCTTGTCGGGGCATTGCTGCTGGCATCGCTGCTGGCGCTACAGACGGGTTGGCATTACCGCAACGAACTGCTGACCCGCTACCCGATCCTGCTGCCGTGGGCGCAGCGCTTCTGCGACTGGAGCGGCTGCCTGGCGCTGCGACAGGGGGCGTTGCAGCCCGTGAAAGTGTTGCACCGCGATATCCGCTTCCACCCCTTCTACGAAGGCGCCCTCCTGGCCAATCTGGCCATCGTCAACCGCTCCTCCAGGCGGATCCCCTACCCGAACTTTCAGTTCCTGCTCCACGGGGAAGAAGAACAGGCGATCGCCTACCGCGAATTCGCCCCCCGCGAATACCTGGGCGGGGCGCAGGCGGGGCTTGCCGGGATGCCGCCCATGACGCCGGTACACGTCGTGCTGGAGCTGGCGGGGCCCGCCGCCCCGGTGCGGAGTTTCGAGATCGGCTTCGCTTACCCGCGCAATCTGGTTTTCTTCGCCCGGTAATGATACAGTGCCCGCCTCCCACGGATGGGGAAGAATTTGGGGACTGCCGGGAGATGCGGGAAGCGGTATCACGATCCGCGCACGCCAAAACCCGCAAGATGTACCGGGGAATCGGACGCTCACGGGGCACAAAATATTCGATCCGGTTCGCGCCGCCCGGTTTTCGGGGCGCGCGATCTCCAGAAAGCGCCGGCACCTGCCGGCGGTGGCGCCGCGTTTCGCGGCGGTTGGGAAGGTCGGCGTGGCAGGAATGACTAAGGGAATCGGTATCCCCCCGGAACGGAAGCGATCACGGGCCCCGCGCACAAAGGGCGATGCGCGCAAGGGTGGGCGGGCGCCCGCGCCGATGGATAACGGCGGGCGCCTGAGCGAGCAGGTACGCCATTCCCTGGAGACTTACTTCGACAACCTCGACGGTTGTCCCGCACACGACCTCTATCGGTTGGCGATGTCGCAGATGGAGCGGCCGCTGCTGGACGTGGTCATGAAACGCAGCGCCGGCAATCTGAGCCGCGCCTCCCTGGCGCTGGGCATCAACCGCGCCACCCTGAGAAAGAAGCTGAAAAAATACGGCCTGTTGCGCGCCGACTAGCCCGCCGCAAGAGGCGGGCCCGGCACCGGCACGGGAACCCCGCGCGAACCGAACGCCCCCGAGCAAGCATTGGACGAGCAAGCATTGGACGCAACTGCCGAAAATCGCTGCGCGAATTCTCCGGTAAAGCGCGCCCTGATCAGCGTTTGGGACAAAACCGGCGTGGTGGAATTTTGCCGCGGCCTGCGGGCGCTGGGGGTCACGCTGCTCTCCACCGGCGGAACGGCCCGGATGCTGGCCGAAAACGGGCTCGAGGCGACGGAGGTATCGGACTACACCGGCTTTCCGGAGATCATGGACGGGCGCGTAAAGACGCTGCACCCTCGCATCCACGGCGGCCTTCTGGCGCGGCGCGGCAGGGACGACGAACAAATGGCGGCGCATGGCATCGCGCCCATCGATCTGGTAGCGGTCAATCTGTATCCCTTCGAGGAGGTGGCCGGCAACCCCGAGCGCCGCCGGGAAGACGCCCTGGAGGCCATAGACGTGGGCGGGGTCTGCATGTTGCGGGCGGCGGCAAAGAACCACGACTTCGTGACCGTGGCCTCCGACCCCGGCGACTACCGTCCGATCCTCGAGGCGATGCAGCGCGATGGCGGCCGCACCGGCGCCGATCTGCGCCTGTCCCTGGCGCAAAAGGCATTCGCCCGCACCGCTCGCTACGACGGGGCGATCGCGAATTACCTGAGCAGCCTGGGCGAAGAGGGCCGCCACCATGCCTTCCCCCGCTATCTCACCTTGCAGTTCGCCAAGCTGGCCGACCTGCGCTACGGCGAAAATCCGCACCAGGCGGCGGCTCTCTACGGCAGCGAACGCCCCGTTGCGGGCACGGTGGCGGGCGCCGAACAACTGCAAGGCAAGCAACTTTCCTACAACAACATCATGGACAGCGATGCGGCGTGGCAGTGCGTCAACCGCTTTACCGAGCCGGCCTGCGCCATCGTCAAGCATGCCAACCCATGCGGCATGGCCGTGGCCCCGCAACTTGCCGAGGCGTACCGCCTGGCTTACGAGACCGACCCCGTGGCCGCCTTTGGCGGGGTTATCGCTTGCAGCCGCCACCTGGACCAGGCCACGGCGCGGGCCATCCTGGAGCGCCAGTTCGTGGAGGTGATCGCAGCCCCCAGCGTCGGCCAGGACGCCCTCGGCGTCCTCCGGGACAAGGAAAACGTTCGCGTCCTGGCCATGCAGCGATCGGATGCCGACGCGCCGCAGCTTGAGTTGCGGCGGGTCGGCGGCGGCCTGCTGGTGCAAGACGCCGACTGCATCCTGGCCACGCGGAAAGGCTGGCAGACCGCGAGCAAGCGGCGGCCGGACGAACACGAGTTGCAAGACCTGCTGTTCGCCTGGCGCGTGGTGCGCCACGTCAAGTCCAATGCCATCGTCATGGCCCGCGACGGCCGGACGCTGGGCATCGGCGCGGGCCAAATGAGCCGCATAGACAGCGTCCGCTTGGCCGTGAGCAAGGCCAGTGCCGCGGGACTGAAGCTGCAGGGCGCCGTCATGGCCTCCGACGCCTTTTTCCCCTTCCCCGACGGGGTGGAAGAAGCCGCCGCGGCAGGGATCCGGGCCGTGATCCAGCCCGGCGGCTCTCGGCGCGACGACGAGGTCGCCGCCGCCGCCGACGCACGCGACATGGCGATGATCTTTACCGGCATGCGACATCTGAGCCACTGAGTTGCGCCCCTTGCGCATCCTGGTCGTCGGCGGCGGCGGCAGGGAGCACGCCCTGGCGTGGCAAGCCGCCCGCTCGGAGCGGGTGCAGCGGGTATTCGTAGCGCCGGGCAATGCCGGCACGGAGGCGGAACCGAGAGTGGAAAACGTGGCCCTGGCCGCCGACCGCCCGGACGCGCTGCTGAAATTCGCCCGCGACGCGCGCATAGACCTGACGCTGGTCGGTCCCGAGGCGCCTTTGGCGGCAGGCATTGCCGATGCCTTCGAGGCGCAGGGGCTGGCCTGCTTCGGGCCCCGCCGCGCCGCCGCCGCGCTGGAGAGTTCCAAGATCTTCGCCAAAGATTTCTGCCGGCGCCATGGCATCCCCACCGCGGAGTACCGCTGTTTCCAGGAGCCGGAAGCGGCGGCCCGCCACCTGCGGCAGGCGCCCCTGCCCGTGGTGATCAAGGCGGACGGCCTGGCTGCCGGCAAGGGGGTCGTGGTGGCCCGGGAGCGGGAACAGGCCGTCACCGCCGCCGCGGACATGCTCCGCGGCCGCCGGCACGGGGAAGCCGGCAGGCGCATCGTGGTGGAAGAATACCTGCCGGGCACGGAGCTCAGTTTCATGGCCGTGACCGACGGGGAACACGTGCTGCCCCTGGCCACTTCCCGCGACCACAAGACCCGCGACGACGGCGACCGGGGACCGAACACCGGCGGCATGGGCGCCTGTTCTCCGGCGCCCGACTCGGACGCGGCGCTGGAACGCCGGGTTCTGGAGGAGATCGTTCTGCCGACAGTGCGCGGCATGGCCGGCGAGGGCCGCCGTTACCTGGGGTTCCTCTATGCCGGCCTGATGATCCCCCGCGACGGCAGCCCACGCTTGCTGGAGTTCAATTGCCGGCTGGGAGACCCGGAGGCGCAGGCGATCCTGCTGCGCCTGCGCAGCGACCTGGTCGCGCTGTGCCTTGATGCGCTCGCCGGCCGCCTGCACGGCCACGCGCCGGACTGGGAACCGCGGGCCGCCGTCGGCGTCGTGCTGGCATCCGCCGGCTATCCCGAACGAAGCGCGGCGGAGGAACCCATCCGCGGCCTGGAGACGGCGCCGCCCGAGGGCGCCAAGGTATTCCATGCAGGGACCCGCCGGCGGGAGGACGGTCAGGTCGTCACGGCGGGCGGGCGCGTACTGTGCGCCGCCGCGCTGGGGGAAGACATCGCGGGGGCCCGGGAATTGGCCTACCGGACGGCGGCGGGCATCCACTGGCCGGGGATGCACTACCGCCGCGACATCGCCGGTAACGGGGGCCCGGATTCGCGGCCGGACCAAGATAAAGCCGACCGGGACCGGAGCCGGAGAATCAATCCCGAGGAATAAATCTCGATATCGCGCGAGTCCCCGCGAGGGGGAGGCCCCCTGGCCGAATCGCGAATATCCGCTATGCGCCGCCTAATTGCGAGCCGCTAATCGCTCCCGTCCCAGGCCAGGAAGTTCCGTAGCAGCGTCATCCCGTCCCGCTGGCTTTTTTCGGGGTGAAACTGGGTGGCGAACAGAGACCCGCGCGCCGCCATGGAGGTGAATTCGACCCCGTGGCGGGATACGCCGCGGGTCGCCGTCTGGTCCTCCATCTCCACGTAGTAACTGTGCACGAAGTAAAAGTATGCCCCCGAGCGCAGGCCGCGCAACAGCGGGTGCTCGGCACGGAATTGCACGCGGTTCCAACCCATATGCGGCACCTTGCAGACCAGGCCGGCCTCGTCCCTGGCGGCGGCAGGGAAACGCCGCACGCGCCCGGCCAACAGCCCCAGCGCCGGGGTGCCGCCGTCTTCCTCGCTGTGTTGCATAAGCACGTGCATCCCCAGGCAGATGCCCAGAAAAGGCCGGTCCCCCAGACATTCGTCCAGCGCCTCGAACAGCCCTCTTTCCCGCAACCGCGACAGGCACTTGCCGATGGCGCCCTGGCCGGGGAATACCACCCGGTCGGCGGCCCGCAGCTGTTTGGCGCTGTCCGTAACCTCGACCCGGTCCCCGTCGCCGGCCACGTGCCGCAACACACGGGCAAGGGAATGCAGGTTCCCGGTCCCGGGATCGACGATGGCGACGCGTTGCAAGCCGGCGGCGCCTAAAGTTTCCCCTTGGTCGAGGGCAATCGCTCGGCCAGGCGCGGATCCGGTTCCACCGCCATCCGCAAGGAGCGGCCGAATGCCTTGAAGATCGTCTCGGCGACATGGTGGGCGTTGCGCCCGCGCAGGTTGTCTATGTGCAAGGTGACCCGGGCATGGTTCACGAAACCCTGGAAAAACTCGCGGATCAGATCCGCATCGAAGGTGCCGATGCGGGGGCGGGGGAAATCGGCGTAGTAGTGCAACCCCGGCCGCCCGGAGCAATCCAGCACGACCCGCGACAGGGCCTCGTCCAGAGGCACGCAGGCATGGCCATAGCGCCGAATCCCCTGCTTGTCGCCAAGGGCGGCGGAAAAGGCCTGGCCCAAAACGATCCCGACGTCCTCCACCGTGTGGTGCGCGTCCACCGCCAGATCGCCCTTGGCACGGATCTGCAGATCCAGCATCCCGTGGCACCCTACCTGCTCCAGCATATGCTCCAGGAAAGGGATGCCCAGAGCCAGCTCCGCGCTTCCCGAGCCATCCAGATCCAGTGTCAGCTCTATCTGCGTCTCGCGGGTCTCGCGCCGCACCGTTTCCCTACGCGCCGTCATGTTTCCTTTGTCCCCCTCCGTTCCTCGCCGCCTGCCTTTCTTTGCCATCCCGCACCCCCATCCGCGCCCCCATCCTGCGCCGGGCGCGGCGCGGGCGCGCATATTGACGCGCATAGGATAACCATAACCGCGCCCGTTGGCGAAAACGGCCGGGGACCGCCGCAATAGCAATAGTTGACCTTCGCCGCACCGGTGGTATAATTTCGCCATCGATCGGGGGGTCCTTAACCGGATTCCCCGCAGGTTCTTTAAAACACAAAAAGCCAAGTCAGAACAATCTGTGTGGGCGCTCGCGTCTAGGGGGCTGGTGCATCGCTACGGCGACAAACGGTTGACAAACGGGCTTCGCGCCCGGCGATGCCGCAAGTCGCCGGCAGAATGCTGCCTCCAGGCAGCGAAAGCCTTGAACTGAAGAGTTTGATCCTGGCTCAGATTGAACGCTGGCGGCATGCCTAACACATGCAAGTCGAACGGTAACGACGAAAATGAACCCTTCGGGGCGATTTTTCGGGCGACGAGTGGCGAACGGGTGAGTAATACGTAGGAATCTACCCAATAGTGGGGAATAACCCGGGGAAACTCGGGCTAATACCGCATAAGCCCTACGGGGGAAAGCGGGGGACCTTCGGGCCTCGCGCTAATGGATGAGCCTACGTCCGATTAGCTTGTTGGCAGGGTAACGGCCTACCAAGGTTATGATCGGTAGCTGGTCTGAGAGGATGGTCAGCCACACTGGGACTGAGACACGGCCCAGACTCCTACGGGAGGCAGCAGTGG
>JAPPQA010000036.1:8064-8635 GCA_028817255.1 Gammaproteobacteria bacterium
ATTGGACAATGGGCGCAAGCCTGATCCAGCAATGCCGCGTGTGTGAAGAAGGCCCGCGGGTCGTAAAGCACTTTCAGCAGGGAAGAAAATCCCGGAGCGAATACCTCCGGGCCTTGACGTTACTTGCAGAAGAATCGCACCGGCTAACTCCGTGCCAGCAGCCGCGGTAATACGGGGGGTGCAAGCGTTAATCAGAATTACTGGGCGTAAAGCGCGCGTAGGCGGCTTGGTAAGTCGGATGTGAAATCCCCAAGCTCAACTTGGGAACTGCATTCGATACTGCCAAACTAGAGTATGGTAGAGGGAAGCGGAATTCCCGGTGTAGCGGTGAAATGCATAGATATCGGGAGGAACACCAGTGGCGAAGGCGGCTTCCTGGATCAATACTGACGCTGAGGCGCGAGAGCGTGGGTAGCAAACAGGATTAGATACCCTGGTAGTCCACGCCCTAAACGATGAAAACTAGCCGTTGGGGGAGCTTGATCCTTTAGTGGCGCAGCTAACGCGATAAGTTTTCCGCCTGGGGAGTACGGCCGCAAGGCTAAAACTCAAAGGAATTGACGGGGGCCCG
>JAPPQA010000037.1 GCA_028817255.1 Gammaproteobacteria bacterium
TACGGGGTTTTGGGTGTGGAGAACGAGTCATGACACCTGAAGAGAAGAGACGCATGAAAGATCTGATAGAAAGGCGTTCAAGATGGGTTGAAGCCAATCGGGAAAATGATTTTGAAGATGGTATTAAATCATTGCTGACGGAGCTGTATCCTGATAATGCGCATTTTATTTATGAGCTACTGCAAAATGCCGAAGATGCCGGGGCGACTAAAGTTAATTTTATTCTCAACAATGAAAGCGTTGAATTCAGGCATAACGGGGGGCGGTTATTTTCTTTTGAAGATGTGGATTCCATTACAAGCATCGGCAAAAGCGTTAAACGAGACGATCCTACCAGCATAGGAAAATTCGGTGTCGGATTTAAGTCGGTATTTGCCTATACGGACACTCCCGAAATTGTCTCTGGTCATTTTCATTTTCGCATCAAAGATATGGTTGTGCCCGACATAGGATCAGAAAACCTGATGCTTTCTGTTGGCAAGAAAGAAACCTGTTTCCTTTTGCCTTTCAACAATAGTAAAAAGTCTGCGGAGAAAGCTTGTGAAGAAACGGATAAAAATCTTCGAATGCTTGATGAAGGTGCGTTACTTTTTCTCAGTAAAATTCAGGAAATAAAATACTGCTTGCCCGACTCAACCTCGGGATTTATCAAACGAAAGAAAATCTCTGAAACCCGTTTTGAAATTGCGGTTAAACATCCTGAAGAATCAAAGCCGATTTCATCTTTTTTTCTTTACTTTGAAAATAATGTTAAGATTGATGATGAAAGCAGAATCAAGGATTGCAGAATCGCCGTTGCATTTGGCTTGGAGAAAACAAAAAGAGAAAAGAAAAAAGGTCAGCAAAAATTAATTGACGAGTGGGAAGTGAAATCGCTGGAACCTGGACAAGTCTGCATATATTTCCCTGCTGAAAAAGAAACATCCAACCTTCGCTTTCATCTTCATGCCCCCTTTGCCTCAACCGTTGCGCGTGACAGTGTACGCGATAGTGAACAAAACGATGAATTGCGTGATCATCTGGCGGAATTAATTGCTAAATCAATGGCTACTATACGCAACCAAGGTTTGTTAACTGTAGGTTTTTTGGCGACACTTCCCAATGAAGAGGACAGTCTGCCCAAGTTTTATAAACCGATAATGGAGAGATTGGTTGAGCAGTTCAAAAAGGAAAAATTAACGCCTATGAAGCAGGGCGGTCACGCTGTTGCAAGCAATGTTTTCAGGGGGCTGAAGCAGTTGTCCGACTTAATAGACGACCAAACTTTGGCGAGGATTTTGGACAAAGAAACTTCTAATTCTATGTGGATAGCCAACCCGCCACAAGGGAATCAAAGAGAAGATAAGTTTCTGTCCCTGCATAGTATTACGAAATGGACATCAGGCGATTTATTGGAAAAATTGCCGAAAGATTCTGACCTTGCACCAGAATGGCTGAAAGAAAAATCTGATGAATGGCATCAGAATTTATATGTGCTACTGGGCGATTCGTGTCACGATATAAAGATGGAAAATTATCGTATTGTGCGCTTGAGCAATGAGGAATACAGCATAGGGAAAGATTGCTATTTCCCGGATGCAGATATTGAACATGACGAGCAAATGCCAAGAGTTACAAAGGAAGTTTATACCGCTGGGAACAATCAAGATCGGATGGAAAAGGCAAAGAAATTTCTTAAGAGAATCGGAGTTAGAGAAGTTGGAGAGAAGGAACGAATTGAAGCAATGCTAAATCGAAATTACACGAATAAAAATCTTAAACCCAAAATCAACGACATAAAACTTTTCATTGATTTTTTGGAAAAATATCCTTCAGAAAAATCTCTGTTTAGAGATTATTTCATATTTAAACTGGCTCATGGAAAGTGGGGGCAGTCCCGAGACGTTTACCTTGATTCGCCTTTCTATGAAACCGGTCTTTCTGCCTATTATAAACATGAAAAAAACTCGCAAACATCACCTTGGGCATTATCCGCCGATTATGAAAATTGCAAGATTGACCTCGAAAAAATTGCGGCGTTTGCGAAAAATGTCGGAGCGCGGACGGAATTGGAGCCCCGAAAAACAACAATTCCATGGGACCACCCGGAAAGTGACAGATTAAAGCAAAGATACGGCAATGAAAATTATAATACAATAGACAAAGATTATAATCTCCAAGAGTTTGATGAACTTTTGCGCGACCCCAATTTAGAAAAATCCCGACTTATTTGGGATACAATGGCTGGATTAGCGAATCATGACGAATACTTACAAGCCGTGTATCGCATGAATCTTTCCCATAGTTGCCAATACGGGAAATCTACGTTTGTCCACAAACTGAAAGACGGTAAATGGGTTCCGCAAAAACAAAACAATAGAGAGTATATTTTTGAAAAACCTGCCGATGCTGTTGTGGAATTGCTTCCAGGCGGTTTTTCCTTTGAGACTGGAGCAAAATGGTTGGATGCCGTTGAATTTGGCAAGCGTAAGCGATTGGAAATAGAAAGGAATAGTGCCGAATTTCAGCGTGATAAAGAGGCGGCTCAACGGTTTGGATGTTCCCCTGATAAAATAAAGGAATTTGTTGAGTTAATGAAAAAAGATCCTGACGGATTCGAGAGATGGAAGAATGAAAATCGAAAACCTGATTTTCCTACAAGAAAAAGTGAAGACCCAAATCGACGCAAACAGCGTTTGAAAGAACGTTTACGGAAAGCACCCAAAAAAATTATAGAGGGAAAAGAAAAGCTTGTCCGCACTACACAGGATAAAAGTCAGGCCAGAGAGTATCTGAAAAACTTTTACACGAACCAAAATGGAGAACTTATTTGTCAACTTTGCAACGAGACGATGCCTTTCAAGAAAAAGAATAAGGAATACTACTTTGAAACCGTGCAATTGCTTGCAAATTTAGAGCAGGAAATGGACGAAAATTACCTTGCACTTTGCCCAACATGCGCGGCAAAATTTAACGAATATGTTGTTGCAACCCAACAACTGGATGTTTTGCCAGAGAAACTCGCTTCCCTTAACGACCTTGAACTGCCTCTTGAGTTTGACCGTGAGGGGTGCATAAAGTTTGTGGGAGTCCACCTTGACGACATAAAGGCAATCCTTGAGGTTGAGAAAGAGTAACACGGCAGACAACCCCTCACCCCACCCACCCCGCGCATTCCTGAACATACGAATCCATGGGCTGTATTCACCCCAGCCATCCGCGCCGGACGGCCGCCAGGGGTTGCAGGCGGCGCGGAACACGCGCTCGGGGTGCGGCATCATGATGGCGAGTCGGCCGTCTTCGCTGGTGAAGCCGGTGGCGTCGCCGGGGGAGCCGTTGGGGTTGGCGGGGTAGGACTCGCAGGCGCGGCCGCGGTGGTCGGCGAAGCGCAGGCAGGTCTGTAGCGCGCGCCAAGTGCGCGAAGTCGGCGGCGGCCCGGCCTTCGCCGTGCGTGGTTGACACCGGCGTCGTCGAAGGCTGTCGCCATTTCCCGTTGGCCGTGTTGCGGATTTCCCCGCCTGAGCCGGTGGCGCCGCTGGCAAACGGCGAAATCGCCGCAGGGCGGTTGTGGGGTTCCACCTTGGCGGTGAAATGCGCCGCCTCGCGGCGGGCGGTGAACACCCGGCTGTGCGGGTCGGCGTAAAAGCGCTCGGCCTCGGCGCCCGCCAAAGCGGCAAATCCCAGAAACTCGTGCCGCCCTCCATCGCCGATTGGTCCCGCCGGCGGGCTGACCGCCGCCTGCGGCCCCGGCCCGTATCGGCGGCGCGGCGGCCTCTTCTAGCCCCTTACCCGCGCTCCCGGGCGCCGCCGTGCGTCGCTGGCGGTTGAGCCTTGCCGGTTTTGTGGGATAATCCCGTTGCCCCGCATTGAATCAGGTTCAAGGAGGAAATCGCAAATGGAACAGGAAAAACAGCAGGCCCTGGGTATGGCTCTGAGCCAGATCGAAAAGCAGTTTGGCCAGGGTTCGATTATGCGTATGGGGGATGTGGACGTCGCGATGGATGTGGACGCGGTGCCCAGCGGCTCCCTGGCGCTGGACATCGCCCTGGGGATTGGCGGTCTGCCGCGCGGGCGGGTCGTGGAGATTTACGGCCCGGAGTCTTCGGGCAAGACTACCCTGGCGTTGCATGTGGCCGCGGAGGCGCAGAAAGCCGGGGGCACGGCGGCCTTTGTGGATGCCGAGCATGCGCTGGACCCGCAATACGCGGAGCGGCTGGGCGTGAACGTCAAGGATCTGCTGGTATCCCAGGCGGACAGCGGCGAACAGGCCCTGGAGATCACGGACATGCTGGTCCGCTCCGGCGCCGTGGACGTGGTGGTGATTGACTCGGTTGCGGCGCTTACCCCCCGTGCCGAGATCGAGGGCGCCATGGGGGACAGCCATGTGGGGTTGCAGGCGCGCCTGATGTCCCATGCCTTGCGCAAACTCACCGCCAATATCGGCAAGTCCGGGACGCTGGTGATCTTTATCAATCAGATTCGCATAAAAATCGGCGTGCCCTATGGCAATCCCGAGACCACGACCGGCGGCAACGCGCTGAAATTCTACGCCTCCGTGCGTCTGGAGATCCGCCGGGTCGGGACGCTCAAGAAGGGGGAGGAGGTGATTGGCAACGAGACCCGGGTGAAGGTGGTCAAGAATAAGGTGGCGCCGCCGTTTAAGCAGGTGCACTTCGATATTCTCTACGGCCGGGGGGTGTCGCGGGAGGGAGAGTTGCTCGAGTTGGGGGTGCGGGAAGGCTTGCTGGAGCGTTCCGGCACCTGGTACAGCTTCCAGGGCGCGCGGATCGGGCAGGGCAAGGAGAACGCCCGGGCCTTTCTGCGCGAGCACCCGGAGCAGGCGGCGGCGCTGGAACGGGAACTGCGCGCCCGGTTGCTGAACGCATCCGCCCCGTCGGCGGGGGAGCAGGCGGCGGCGCCGGCGAAGGCGGCGGAGAAAAAGCCGCCGGCCGCCGCCTCCCGCCGCCGCAAGGACCATTGACGCGGCATCGCGGTGGGGTGGTCCCGACGAGGCCCGCCGTTGCGGCGCGGCGTTCGGGAGGTCGCCGTGGGATTGTTGTCGCGGCGCGAGCACACGGCGCGCGAGTTGGCGCGCAAGCTGGGCGACAGGGGCTTCCCGGCCGCGGAGGTCGCGCGCGTACTGGCGGAACTGCAGGAGGAAGACCTGCAATCCGACCGGCGCTATGTCGAGAGCTATCTGCGGGAGCGGGTTCGGCGCGGCTACGGACCGGCGCATATACGCCACGAATTGCGCCGGCGGGGGGTGCCGGACGAGCTGATCGAGGAAGGATTGCATGTCGCCGACTGCGACTGGGAAGAATTGGCCGGCGCGCAACGCGGCCTGCGTTTTGGCCGGGAGCGGCCGGGTTCTGCCGCGGAGCGGGCGCGGCAGTGGGCCTTCCTGCAACGGCGCGGTTTTACCGCCGGGCAGATTCGCGCCGCGCTGGCCGCTGCCGAGGTGCCGCCGCCCGGGTCTCCAGGCCATGAACAGCGGTGAAATCCGCGAGCGGTTCCTTTCCTTTTTCGAGCGGCACGGCCATGTGCGCGTACCCTCTTCCTCCCTGGTGCCGGACGGGGATCCCAGCCTGCTGTTTACCAACGCCGGCATGGTGCAGTTCAAGGGCTCGTTGCTGGGGCGGGAGCGGCGCGGTTCTACCCGCGTGACCAGTTGCCAGCGCTGCATGCGCGCTGGCGGCAAGCATAACGACCTGGAGAACGTGGGCCACACCCCACGGCACCATACCTTCTTCGAGATGCTGGGAAACTTCAGCTTCGGGGATTATTTCAAGGAAGAGGCGATTGCCTACGCCTGGCAATTTCTGACGCGCGAGCTGGCCCTGTCGGAAGAGCGGCTTTGGGTCACGGTTCACCGCGATGACGCCGAGACCGCCGAGGTGTGGCTGCGGCGGATCGGCCTCGACCGGGAGCGTTTGCAGTCTGGCGGCGACGAGGACAATTTCTGGTCCATGGGCGAGACCGGGCCCTGCGGCCCCTGCACGGAGATCTTCTATGGTCCCGGTCGGTCCGCGCCTGAGGAGCGCGTAGAGATATGGAACCTGGTGTTCGCCCAGTACGACCGTGCCGCGGACGGCAGCCTGCGATCGTTGTCGTCCCCGGCCGTGGACACCGGCATGGGGCTGGAACGGATTTCGGCGGTGATGCAGGGCGTGCGCGACAATTACGAAACGGACCTGTTTATCCCCCTGCTGCGGGCGCTGGACGGGATGCGGGAGGCGGCGGCGCCGGCCGCGGCGGCAGATGTCGTTTCGCGCAAGGTGGTGGTTGACCACGTCCGTGCCGTGGCCTTTTTGGTGGCCGACGGAGTTTTGCCGTCCAACGAAGAACGCGGCTATGTGTTACGCCGCCTGGTGCGCCGGGCCGCGCGCCATGGGCAGCGCCTCGGCTTTCGGGAGCCCTTCCTGCATCGCTTGACGGATGCGCTGGCGGAGGCGATGGCCGGAGTCTATCCCGAGCTGACGCGGTCGTTGCCGCGGATCCGCGACAGCCTGCTGCGGGAAGAAGAACGGTTTCGCGAGACCCTGGAGCAGGGTTTGCGGCACTTGGAAGAATGCCTGGCCGGCCTGGATGGCGGCCGCCTGCCGGGCGAGACCGTATTCCGCTTGTACGATACCTACGGCTTCCCGGCGGATTTGACGGCCGATATTGCCCGCGAGCGCGGTCTGGAACTGGACCAGGCGGGTTTTGAACGGGCGATGGAAGCGCAGCGCCGCCGCGCCCGCCGGGCGCAGCGCTTCGTTCCCAGCGAGGCGCTGCCGGGCTGCGGACACGACAGCGAATTCCTGGGCTACGAGACCCTGGAGGGGGAGGGCGTCGTGCTGACCCTGTTGCGCGACGGCAAGGAGGTGCCGGAGCTGCGCGAGGGAGAGGCCGGCAACGCCGTCTTGGACCGCACCCCGTTCTACGCCGAGTCCGGTGGTCAAGTTGGCGACCAGGGGCAACTGTTGGGGCCGCAGGGACGCTTTGCTGTCGAAGACACGCAGAAACTGGGCCGTTCCCATGTCCATATCGGCGCCGTGCGCGAGGGCCGTCTGCGCGTGGGGGAACGGTTGCAGGCGCAGGTATGCGCGCGGCGCCGCAACGATACGATGCGCAACCACTCCGCCACCCATCTGCTCCATGCCGCCCTGCGCGAGCGGTTGGGGTCGCATGTGGCGCAACAGGGCTCCCTGGTCGCGCCGGACCGGATGCGCTTCGATTTCTCCCATCCGCGGCCGTTGACCCCGGAAGAGTGCCGGGATATCGAGCGGCGGGTGAACGAGGTCGTTTTGCAAAACGCAGAGACGCGCGTATGCAATCTGCCGCTGCAACAGGCGTTGGCATCCGGCGCCCTTGCCCTGTGCGGCGAGAAATACGAAGACCCGGTCCGGGTTCTGGAGATCGGAGGCGGCTTTTCCAGGGAATTGTGCGGCGGCACGCACGTGCACCGCGGCGGCGACATCGGCCTGTTTAAGATCGTCGCCGAGACGGGAGTCGCCGCCGGGGTGCGGCGTATCGAAGCCGTGACCGGCAACGGCGCCCTGGACTGGGCGGCGCTCGCTGCGCAGCGCCTGGATCAGGTCGCCAGCCTGTTAGGGAGCGCCGACGCCGAAGGGCAGGTGGGCCGCCTGCTGGAGCGGAACCGCGCGTTGGAGAAGGAGCTGGCGGCACTGCGCTCGCGTCTGGCACAGGCCGCCGGCGAAGACCTTGTCGCCGGGGCGCGCGAGATCGGAGGGATTAAGGTCGTGGCGCGCCAATTGGAGGATGCCGGCCCGCAGACCCTGCGCCAGGCGGTGGACCGGCTGAAGGACCGTCTGGGCACGGCGGCGATGGTGCTCGCTTCCGTCTCGGACAAGGGCAAAGTGATTTTGGTGGCGGGCGTGACCCGCGACAGCACGGACCGGATACGGGCATCGGAGCTGGTGAACTTCGTCGCGTTGCAGGTTGGCGGCCGCGGCGGCGGGCGGGCGGATATGGCTCAGGCCGGCGGCGACAACCCCGCGGCCCTGACGGCAGCGCTGGACAGCGTCCCGGAATGGGTGCGGGAACGCATCGGCGCCGGCGGAGAGGGCGCGTAGCGGTCCCGGGTCCAGCTCGCACACCGCCCCCTGCCATGAGCGTGCACGTGCACAAGTACGGCGGCAGTTCTGTCGCCGACACCGGCCGCATCCGCGCGGTTGCCAGTCGCATTGCCGCCCATTGGCAGGAGGGGCGGCGGCTGGTCGTGGTAGTCTCGGCCATGGGCAGCGATACCGACCGGCTGTGCCGTATGGCGCGCGGCCTCGCCGAGCACCCCGCCCCGCGCGAACTGGACGTACTGCTGTCCACTGGGGAACAGGTAACGATCGCCCTGCTGGCGATTGCCTTGCAAGAGCGCGGCTGTCCGGCGCGCTCCTATACCGGGATCCAGGCTTGTATCCGCACGGACGGCCGGTACAACAAGGCGCGCATCGTCGGGATCGAGGCGCGGCGCATCCAAAGCGACCTGGAGCAGGGTAAGGTTGCCGTCGTCGCCGGCTTCCAGGGCGCCGACCCCGAGGGCAACATCACCACCTTGGGCCGCGGCGGTTCGGACACCACCGCCGTCGCCTTGGCCGCCTCCCTGCAAGCGGCGGAATGCCGCATTTACACCGACGTGGAGGGGATCTATACCGCCGACCCCCGCATCGAGCCGGATGCCCGCCTGCTGGGTCGTATCGCCTACGAAGAGATGCTGGAAATGGCGAGTCAGGGCGCCAGGGTGCTACAGACTCGTGCCGTAGAATTCGCAAGCAAATATAATATCCCTCTTCGGGTGCTGTCGTCCTTTGCGGACGGGCCGGGCACCTTGATCGAAAGGGAGCGAGAAGATATGGAACAGCCGCTCATTTCCGGCATCGCGCACAACCAGGACGAAGCGAAACTCACGCTGCTCGGAGTCCCGGACAAGCCCGGCATCGCCCACGAAATCCTGGGCCCCATCGCCGGGGCGGGGATCGAGGTGGACATGATCGTGCAGAACGTAGGCGAGAACCGCACTACTGACTTCACCTTTACCGTGCACCGGCGCGACTACCGGCAGGCCATGGAGATCCTGGATGGGCTTGCAGGGCGGCTGGGCGCCGCGGACGTGCGCGGCGACGACGGCATCGTCAAGATCGCGGTGGTTGGGGTGGGGATGCGCTCGCATGCCGGGATCGCCAGCCGCATGTTCGAAGTACTGGCTTCGGAGGGGATCAACATCATGATGATCTCGACTTCGGAGATCAAGATTTCCGTGGTGATCGAGGAAAAACACATGGAGACGGGTATCCGGGCGTTGCACCGCGCCTTTGGGCTGGAGAAAGCGAATGATTGATGCCGATTGCTCCCGTCTCCGTGTTGTGGAGGCAATCGAAGCAAGGAGGAAAGGAGCAGGGCCATGTTGATACTGACGCGCAGACGGGATGAAAGTTTGATAATTAACGGCAATATCGAAGTGCGGGTACTGGATGTCCGCGGCCAGCAGGTACGGATCGGTATCATCGCCCCGCCGGAGATTAAGGTGGTGCGGAAGGAGATTATGTCAAGCGCCGGCGACAGCGCTGAGGAGGGCAGCGCAGGGGCGCCCCCTGCGGAGTCTTCCTGAGCGGACGCCGCTTTACCCGCATTCTGGCGGCGGGTATGCTGAATCTATGGAGAGATGGCCGAGTGGTTGAAGGCGCTCCCCTGCTAAGGGAGTATGGGGCTATAAACCTCATCGAGGGTTCGAATCCCTCTCTCTCCGCCATACCGGGTATAAAAAATTTCTTCATAGCGAACCTGCGCGGAGAGACGTCTAATGCCACATGAGAATCCCCCCGGGGCGGCGCGTACCGTAGCGGCGCTGACGGCGGCGTTGCTGCTGCCGGGCGCGCTTTCTTCCTGCGCCTGGTGGCAACGCATCGCGGGCGGCGCGGACGGGGCCGGCGGCGCGGCAGCGCGCGAGGCGGCGAACAAAGAGGTGGTGCTGCGCTACTGGCGGTTCTACAACGAACAGGATTACTCGGTGCTGGAGGAGACCGTGGCAGAGGATATGGCGCAACACAGTCCGCGGGAGGCAGACGGGCGCGAGGCCCTGGCGGCCGCCTTCCGGGAGCTCTGGTTCCCGCAAAAGCCGGAGTACTACGTCGAGATCAAGCGTATGGCGGCAGACGGCAACTTGGTCTTCGTGCACAGCCACGTCACCGTAGCGAGGGAACACCGGGGCAACGATCGCGCCCAGCCCAGCGTCGCCCTGGCGGATATCTTCCTGTTGCGCGACGGTTTGATCGCGGAGCACTGGGAGGTGGCGCAGACGGTGCCGGAGGAGGAATCGGTCAACGGCAATACCATGTTCGACGGCGGCGGCTTCCGGGAGACCTCGGCCGCGGTGGAGGAGGCGAACAAGGCTGTCGTGGTGCGCTATATGGAGAAGTTTATCAACGACAAGAATACAGATGCGCTGGACGAGTTGATGGCGTCCGATTGGATCGCGCACAACCCGATGGAGCCGAACGGGCGCGAGGGCCTGAAGCGGATGGCCCGCGACGTTTGGTTTGCGCAGTTTCCCGAGATTCACGCCGAGATCAAGCGCATCGGCGCGGAGGGCAATCTGGTTTTCGTGCACAGCCACTATACTCTCAAGAAGGGGGACCGGGGCAACGACTGGGCGCCCATGAGCGCCGCGGCGGTGGATATCTTCCGCCTGGAGGACGGCCTGATCGTGGAGCATTGGGACGTGGTGATGCGCGGGATCCCGGCAGAGACCGTAAGCGGCCGTTCTTTGTTCGACGGCGGCGGCCGCTACTGGCCTTGATTCGACGCGGCGCTGCCGTTCGCCGGATGGGGCGCGGGGGGTAGCGCGGTCGTCCCTCCTCGTTGCCGTGCGCGGCCTGCCATGGCGCCGGCCGCCGTGCGGTGCGTAGAAGTCCGGTACATATGGCACTCAGGTGGTGTCGGAGGAGGAGTTTCTTTCGCGTCTTTCGCGCCCGCGCAAAAGCAGGCCGGGGCCGACGCAATAGGTTGTTCAGCTCGGGCGCTTTTCCTTTGGGCTGCGCAGCGAGGCAAATAGGCCTACCCCCGCGAGCGTCAGCAGCGGCACGGGCGTGATGGCCAGCAGCAGGAACAGCAACAGGTAGAAGATCAGCAGCGTGCCGCCAGGCAGTGCCCGCGCCATTGCCCAGTCGTGCAGGGCCGCGACCCCGGCCAGGAGGTAGGCCAGGGTCGTCAGGATCAGCAGGTCTTGCAGTACGGCGCGCGCCGCCTCGGAATGGGTTGGGGACAGCAGCAGGGCCAGAGGCAGCAGGGCCAGCGCGCGGGGCAGGCGCAAGCGGCGGAATTCGCGAGCGAAGCCGCCGGGCATATACAGCACGGCCTGTAGCCAGCGGGCGATCCAGACTGTGCATGCTGCGCTTAACAGCAGGGTCCCGGCCATGGCTGCGTTGAACAGGGGCAGCACCCGGGCGGCCAATTCCTGGCTTTTCGGCATGTGTTGCGCCAGCAATTTCTCGACCATGGGGCCCCATAGCAGTTCCGGGTCTCCGGTTAGCAGGCGCACCGTCAGGGAAAATAGAATGGCGACAGCGGTTGCGGCGGCGAGCATCAATCCTTGCGATTCCGTCTCCCGCAACACCAGCGCGCAACCCAGGGCCGCCAGCCAGAGCAGCAGGGCCAGCCAGAGCGGCAGAGCCAAGTTGCCGAACAGCGCCAACAGCAACACGGCGATGGCGGCGCCGGCCAGCGCTACCTGCGTTCCCGGCCATGGCCCCGAGCGCAGGGCGGCGAGGGTGGCAGGTACGCCGCTGGCGATGACCAGCAGTTGGAATCCCCCTAGCAGTACGGCCAATGCCAGCAGCGACCCGCCCCAGCATGCGGCCTCAAGGCGTCCGCGTACCAGGTATGCGGCTAGCCGGCGCAGCACGCGGGGCCGACGGTCAATGGTGGTCGGAGTAGGGCAGCAGGGCCAGGTAGCGGGCGCGCTTGATCGCCAGGGACAGTTGCCGTTGGTAGCGGGCGCTGGTGCCGCTGATACGGCTGGGAAGGATCTTGTTTGTCTCGCTGAGATAGTTGCGCAGCGTTTGCAGGTCCTTGTAGTCGATCTCGCGGGTCCCTGCCGCCGTGAACTTGCAATACCGTTTGCGCCTGAAATATCGTGACATTTGTTCGCTTCTTGCCGCTTGTATCCGGGGCTATGTCCGGTCCGGAGAGGGGGCTTCGTCCGCTTTCGGCTCCGGCTCTGCTTCTTCCGCCGCGGCCTCTTTGTCCTGCGATTCCTCGTCCTGCGATTCCTCCGCCGTCGCCTCCGTTTCCGCTGCCGCGGTTATGCCTGGCGCAGCCTCGGAGGGGGGCGTCCCACTCGTATCCTTTTGTTCCGATGTTTCCGGGCTCTCCCCCGTCTCCATTGCCGCCGCCAGCTCTTCTTCGTTTTTGGCGGAGGCGGCTCTTCGCTCCGCCCGGTCTTTGTCCTTTTCCTTTTCGCGGGCTAGCGGCGAAGCGCCGGTTACCGCCTCTTTACGGCGCACCACCATGTGGCGGATCACGGCGTCGTTGAAATGGAAGGCATGTTTCAGCTCGCCCAAGGTGGCAGTATCGCACTCGACGTTCATCAGCACATAGGATGCCTTGTGCACCTTCTGAATTGGGTAGGCCAACTGTCGCCGTCCCCAGTCTTCGATACGGTGCAGCCTGCCGCCGGCGTCGGTCAGCAGGGCACGGTAGCGCGCCAGCATGGCGGTTACTTGGTCGCTGCGCTCGGGATGGACCAGAAATACGATCTCGTAGTGTCGCAAGGTGTCCTCGGACTATCTTTCGTAAAGAATGAGCGAAATGCCGCTGCGCCGGCGGCGCGCGTACAATCCCCTATCTTAATCCAGCGGCACAGGGGCCGCAATAGCAAAAAAATAGTGTGTCAAACCAAAGCTGAAATGTCCCCTTTTTTCCAAAGCGGTAATGTCCCCTTGGGGGAGACGTGCCCCCAGGGGACGATTGGACTGGATCTCCTGCAGATACGGTTCCCTCCAGGAAAGGGGGGAGGCGGGTAGAAAAAGCAGGGCCGTACCGCCCTGTCGCGGCCCCGGGTAAAGAGGGCGGCGGCCCGGCTCGCTACAGAAACCGGCGCCCCTGTGGTCTCCAGACGCGGGAGTTTCCCTGAGGGAAGCTGGCGGACGGGTCGGTTCTCCCAGTGCCTGCGAGAACCGGTGCCGCCGCTTGAAAAATCCCTTGGCAGAGTCTGTAAGGCAGAGCCCGGATTTGACATTCTCTTGTTTTACGGCTAGATTTACAGACTTTATGTCGCGTATCGGGCAATGTCATAACGGTAGCGGGTTTCTTTTCCGCTGCAAGTAAGGCAGTTAACGGAGGGCTTTGCAGGGGACGAGATAAAATCAATTCAGGGCAGAAGGCGGCAGAAAAGTGCCGCCGCAAAAAAGGATAACGCCGTTTATGAATCGCTTTTTGTACCCCCCCAATTTTTGCAGTTCGCTTCGGTCTCTTAGGGGCCGTCTGTACAGGTCCCCCACCATGGATGGTAGAGTAGCCGGGAGTTGCGCCTTCCGCGTCAACGACAGCGGCGCCGCTAGCCTCGGCGGTTCCCGCAGAGCTGTTCCCAATCCGCGGACCGACCTGGAGCGCGAGTTCCGCGACCTCGGCGATGGCCCGGAGACCTTCCAACGGGACCCCGTACTCGCCGTCGGCGTCGTGCGCCGCTTCTGAGCGCCGTTGCAAAATGGACTCCGCGGAAACAGCCGTTTCGCTGCGCCAGACGCTTCGTTCCATGGGCAAGGTTCTGCGGGAGGGGTTGCAGGACGCCGTAGAGGAGATGCAATTTCTGCTCAAGGACATCGGGCGGTCGCTGTGGGGCCGATTCCGGTCGCTCCAATCCAATTTGCGGGAAACGAAGGAACGCGGTCCGTGCAAATTTTCCCTTTCCTGCTGGCGCGCGCGGGGCGCCGCCTATGCCAGGTACGGGGCCGCGCTGGCGCTCTTCCCCGTCGCTTATGCGGTTGCCGTGGTCATTTTGCTGGTTTGCTACGCCGCTGCGGCACTCTTGTTCTTTCTCTTCATGATCCCGATGGCGCTGAGGACAAGGCAATGAAATCGGGGCCGGGGCGGCGTCGCGGCATTCGGAACCCGCGGTGCGCGGGCGCAGCCGGCCTCTTTAGCCTTTGGAGCCTTTGGCGCAGGGCCGGCGCCCCGGCCTTGGCACGCCTCCATTCCTGTCTGCGCCGCTACCGCCGGTTGCCGCGAGCCGCCCTGGTCTGCGCCCTGACGATGGTCTTTGGCAGCGCGCCGGCGGAGCCGCAAGGGGGGCGCATCGTGGGCGGCGAGGGCAGCATTCGCACGGGCAAGGACACGGTAGTCGAGCAGTCCAGCCGGGATCTGGTGGTGGACTGGGACCGCTTCGACGTGGGCAGGGACGAGTCCGTGCACTTTGCGCAAGAGAGCGCCGGGCACTCGGTACTGAACCGCATCTACGACCACAAGCCCAGCGAGATTTGGGGCCGGGTCACGGCGCGGGGCCGGGTTTGGTTGTTGAACCCGCACGGCGTGTTTTTCGGTCGCGGTGCGCGGGTGTCGGTGGGCAGTCTGGTAGCGTCGGGGCTTTGGATGGAGAAGGAGGATTTTCTGGCGGGGCGCTACGTGCTGTCGCGCCGGGGCGAGGCGGCGGGCGCGGTGCGCAACGCGGGCGTACTGGAGGCGGCGGCGGGCGGCATCGGCCTGGCGGGCGGCGAGGCGGTCAACGAGGGGAAGATCCTGGCGCGCCAGGGGCGGGTAACGTTGGCGGCGGGCGAACGGATGACAGTGGACTTCGACGGCGACGGGTTGTTGAATTTCGCCTTGCAACAGGGCGCGGCAGCGGGCGCGGTGCGCAACGACGGCACGGTGGAGGGCGGCGGCGTGGCGCTGGGCCTGCAAGAGGCGGCGGGCGTATTGCGCGGCGTGGTGAACAACGGGGGCATCGTGCAAGCGGTGGCCGCGGAGGCGCAAGGCGGCGTGGTCAGCCTGGTGGGCGCGCAAGTGAACCACACGGGGCGCATAGCGGCGCCAGGCGCCGGCGCCGGAGAAGGGCGGGCGCCAGGCGATTCGGCGCGGGGCGGCACGGTGGAACTGCAAGGCGCCACGGTGAGCCACGGAGGCGAGATCGAGGTATCGGGCGCCGCCGGCGGCACGGCGTTGCTGGAGGCGCTGGACACGCTGGAAGTATCGGGGAGTACGCTGGCGCGAGGCTTGTTGGCGCGGGGGGGCGACATTCGCCTGCTGGCCGCCCGGGTGCACCTGCGCGCCGGCGCGCGGGCCGACGCCTCCGGGGGCGCGGACGGCGGCGAAATCCGGGTAGGCGGCGGTTGGCAGGGCGGCGAGGCGGGCATACGCAACGCGCGCCGTACTACGGTGGAGCGGGGCGCACTGTTGCGCGCGGACGGCGGCCAGGGCGCCGCTCAGACCGGGGATGGCGGCACGGTAGTCGTGTGGTCGGACGACACCACGCGCTTTGCGGGCCGCATCAGCGCCCGCGGCGGCGCGCGGGGCGGCAACGGCGGCTCGGCGGAGGTTTCGGGGCGGGAGCATCTGTACATGCGGGGGCTGGCGGATCTGCGCGCGCCGCAAGGCCGGGCGGGGCGGCTGCTGCTGGACCCGGGGCGTGTGGATCTGTGCCACGAGGGCACGACCGGCTGCGACATGGCGGCGACGCCCGCGCCGGACGACACGGACGGCCCGGATCGCTTCTCGGATGAGCAGTTGGCGACGCTGCTGGGAATGGCGGGCGTGACGATCGGCACCTCGGCGGCGAGCGCGGGCGGCGAGGACATCGTAGTGGCTGGCGATTTCGATCTAAGTTGGACGACGGCGAACGCCCTGACGCTGGAGGCGGGGCGGGACATCCAGCTGGCCGGGAGCATCAACGGCGGCGCCATGGGTACGCTGGCGCTGAACTTCGGCAGGAATCTGGACTTCGGCGGCGCGACCCTGGCGGCCATGAGCGTGAGCGCGACGGGCGGCATGAGCGGGACGCAGGCGATCGCCGGCCCCTCGGGCGGTTCGACCTGGGCGGTAACGGGGGCCGGCGCGGGGACGCTGACGGTGGGGACGCAGAGCGTGTCCTTTAGCGAGGTGGAGAATCTGCGGGGCGGCGCCGGCGTGGACACCTTCACGGTGAGCGCGGCGCACACGGGCGACTTGATGGGCGGCGGCGGCGCGGACACCTTCAGGTTGGAGAGGGCCGGCAGCGTGACGGGCACGGTGGCGGGCGGCCCGGGGGCGGACGTGCTGGGCTTTGCGAGAGACGTAGAGGTAACGGTACCGCTGAGCGGGACGCCGACCGCGGACGGTTTCGGCGGCGGCGCTGTGACGCTGACCGCGAACAATTTCGGCGGCGCTGTGACGGTGGTCGGTGCGGTGAGTGTCAGCGCCTTTAGCGGCATCGGCGAACTGCGCAGCAGCTACGGCAGCAGGTTGATGGGTCTGGACGCGGATGCGGCCTGGACATTGACAGAAACTACGTTGACCGGCTTGA
>JAPPQA010000038.1 GCA_028817255.1 Gammaproteobacteria bacterium
GACATCATGAGGCGCAGACGCTTCCTGCAATCGCTGTCAAGCGCGTTGCTGGGCAGTGCCTGCCTGCACGCCCTGCCGACGAGTGGGCGGGAGGCGGCGCGAACCACTGGCTACGCCTACCCGGAAGCCCACTTGGGGCATAGCCTGGGGGCGGCGCACCCGGAGTCGCCACGACGCTTGGCGGCGGTGGAACGGCGCCTGTCTTCCTCCGGACTGTCGCAGCGACTGACACGGCTGGAACCCGCAACGCATATCGGAGCACAGCTCTACGAAGTGCACACGCGGGAACATGTACGCTCCATTCGGGATGGCTATCCGGCCTCCCACCAAGCCGCGGCGCAGGCGGTCGGCTGCGTGCTGTCGGCCACCCGGGCGGTATGCGAAGGCCGAGTCGGCAATGCCTTCTGCGCCACGCGTCCCCCGGGACACCACGCCTTGAATACGGGCCGGGTAGAAGGTTTCTGCTTCTACAATTCCGTGGCCATAGGCGCGCGGCATGCGCAACGGGAATACGATTTAAAGAAAGTCCTGATCGTGGACTGGGATTACCATCACGGCAACGGCACGGAAGAAACCTTTTATTCCGACTCCGAGGTATTGTTCTTCTCTACGCACGACTTCCACGCCTACCCGGGCACCGGCGACCCGCGGCGCAGCGGCGCCGGCCCCGGCGAAGGCTACAACATCAATGTGCACCTGGACTGCGGCGCCGGCGACGGCGATATCGCCGCGGCCTTCGAGCGGCAACTGTTGCCGGCGGCGCACGCCTTTGCCCCGGACATCGTTTTCGTCTCGGCAGGATTCGACAGCCGCAAGGACGACCCCCTGGGGTGCTTCGAGATCAGCGACGCGGGCTTCATCCGGCTCACAAAGATCGTCATGGCCCTGGCGCGGGAGCACTGCCAGGGCCGGCTCGTCTCGGTGCTGGAAGGCGGCTATAATCTTCTCGGTCTGGCCAGCGCGGTAGAGGCGCATGTGCGGACCCTGATGGAGGAAGGCTGAGGCCCGGCAGAGCAAGCTTCGGATTCTCGCGCGAACCCTTGATGCACCACGATACGCATACCTGCCCCCGGATACGGCATACCCGTGCCGTAATTCTCCTGCTTCCGCTGGCCTGCGCCCTGCTTGCGCCGGCCCTGACCGCGGCCGCCGACAGGGAATTGAACTTCCAACTGCTGGAGGCCGCGCAAGAGGGCCGAACGGAGGCCGTGACCCGGCTCCTGGCGGCAGGCGCGGCGGTGAATATGCGCAACCGCTTCGGGAACACGCCGTTATTGCAGGCTGCCCGCAACGGGCGCCTGCAGGCGGCACGGGTGCTGCTTGCTGCCGGCGCCGACCCCAACCGCGCCAACCTGCGGGATATCTCGCCGCTAATCGAGGCCGCCTACCGCGGGCACACCGCTGTCGCCCAATTGTTGGTGGAGCACGGCGCCCGCATTGATGCCCACGATAATTCCGGGAAAAGCGCCCTGATCTATGCGGTGGCCAACGGCGACACGAAATTGGCGGAGTTATTGCTGCAGCGAGGCGCGGACATAGACGAGGTCTTCGCCAACAGCCTGAGCGCCCTGATGTGGGCCGCCGGTTACGGCCGCGCGGAGACCGTCGCCGCCCTGTTACAGGCAGGCGCCTCTCCCGATCTGACCGATAACCGCGGGCGCACCGCCCTGATGATCGCGGCGGAGAACGGCCATGCCGAATCCGCGCGGCACCTGCTGGCAGGCGGCGCCGACCCGGCTATCAAAGACAAAGAGGGGAACACGGCCCTGGCCCTGGCGCAGGCCGGCGGCCACGAGGCGCTGGCCGCAATCCTGACCGCCCCCGCCGCCGGGAATTAAACCGCCTGGGATTGCGCTCAGCGCTCTGTACAGGTTCGGGGAGCGGGAATCCTGCATGATGGCCGGCGCCATGCCGGCCGGCATGGCCCCACCGCCGACATAATGCGAGGGCAACGGTCAGGATCAACGGGCGCCGTCATTCCGCGTAGCCGCGCAGATACTTGGCGGTCGCTTCGATCTCCTCCACGCTGTAAGTCTGAAACAGGGCGCCCTTGGCAGGAGAATTCCGGCGCAACCGGTGCTTGAAGTCTTTCATGGTCTGTGCCAGGTACTCTGTGTGCTGCCCGCTCAGGCGGGGCACCCGGCTGTTGCCCTCGAAGCCGCCCAGATGACATGCGACGCATTGGCCGGAACCGATGACCCTCCGGCCCGTCTGTTGGTCTTGCTCAGACGTCTTCGTATCCACGTCGGGCCATTCCTGCTCGGAAAAGTACTGGGCCAGCAATTGCATCTGTTTCTTCTCCAGGGGAGTCACAATAGGTTGCATAATGGGATTCTCGCGCAACCCTGACTTGTAATCCTTGAGCTGCACGTACAAATAATAGAAGTGCTGCCCGGCCAGGATCGGGTACTGCGCCTGTTCCGACTGTCCCTGCGGCCCGTGACAGGTCTCACAAACCTGCAACTGAGCGCGAATCGGGGCGTACTTGTCCTCCTCCTCGGCTCGGGAAGCCCCTGTCACGGCAACCGACAGGCATAAGGCGCCGGCGAGCCGCGCGAGGCGTCGAAGACAGTCGCCGCTCATGCCGCCTCCGGCGGGCGCGGTCGCCCCGCCTCTGGCAGTTCCGCACAACCGGGATGCCTCTCCTTCCATTCCATCAGGATATTTTTCCTGCGCCGCCGCCTTACGGAGGCATTGCCAAGCCATTATAAAGGCTTTATCGCCACTAAAAAAACGGCCATCGCACCAGAGGTGCGATGGCCGTCCGCAAAAACTCCCGCCGCCTCAGTTGGCGAGGGTAAACGCGAGGATCTCGTTGCCGCGGGGGAAATCAAGCTGCACATTGCCGCCCGCCGCCACTACGATGTACTGCCTGCCATTGACGTTGTACGAAGAAGGCGGGGCGTTGACTCCAGCCTTTGCCTTGTGCTGCCACATCAACTCCCCGTTCTTCGAGTTGTACGCCCGGAACATGCCGTTGCCCTCGCCGGTGAACACCAGACCGCCGCCGGTCGCCAGAATGCCGCCGATCATCGGCTGCTGGGTCTTGACCTTCCAGGCGATTTTGCCGGTGTTGTAGTCCACCGCGGTCACATTACCCCACTGCTCTTCCGTGGGGATGACCTTGAAGGCGCCGCCCAGCCACAGCTTGCCGCCCGGGTACGGGGTCTCTTCCACGTGGTAGGTCATGGGCTGGTGCAGATTGATGGCGTAAGTCAGCTGCAGATGGGGGTCCAGCGCCATCGGCGACCACTCCACGCCGCCGTTGGCGCCCGGCAGCATGCGCGCGCCCTGCTTGGTCGGCAACACCCAGCGGCTCTCCTGCGAAACCATCGGCGCCGAATGCCGAATCAGGCTGCAATCCCTGGCGCGGTGCACATACACGTAGCCGGTCTTGCCGCCGTGCAGCACACCCTTGACCGTATTGCCGTTCTCGTCCTTTACCGGCGTCAGGATCGGGGGACTCACGGCGTCCAGGTCCCAGACATCATGCGCGATGTACTGGAAGTGGCATTTGTACTGGCCGCTTTCCAGATCCACTGCCACCAGGGAATCGGTGTAGAGGTTGTCTCCAGGGCGGATCGCGCCGTACAGATCGGGGGACGGGTTGCCCACAACGAAATAGACCGTATTGGTTTCGCGGTCAATCGCCATGTTCTGCCAGACGCCGCCGCCCAGCGTCTTGTACGGATCGCCCAGCCTCTTCAGGGCCGCTTTTTCCGCCTCGATGTCGCGCAGCATATCCCGGCCCGTGGCGTCGTGGGTCGCCCAGACGCCGACGGAGTTCTCCGGAATCGTGTGGAAGGTCCACAGCAACTTGCCGGTCTCCGAGTCGTAGGCCTTGACAAAACCGCGGATGCCGTACTCGCCGCCGTTGGTGCCGATCAGGATCTTGCCGTCCACGGCGGTAGGGGCCATCGTCTCGCTGTACCCCAGCTCCGGGTCGGCGATCTGCGTCTCCCAGACCAACTTGCCGGTCTTGGCGTCCAGCGCCACCAATTTGGCGTCCAGCGTCCCCATGTACACCTTGTCGCCGTAAGCCGCCACGCCGCGGTTATTGGGGCCGCAGCAGTAGGTGGTAATCGGCCCCATCTCGTGCTCAAAGTGCCATATCTTCTTGCCGGTTTTGGCATTCAGCGCATAGACATGGTTGAACGACGTAGTGACGTACATGATGCCGTTGACAACGATCGGCGACACCTCCATGGACTCCTTGACCTTGGTCTTGAAGGTCCAGGCCAGCTTCAGCTTCCCCACGGTCTCCAGATTGATCTGGGCAGACGGATGGTAGCGGGTCTGGTCGTAGTTGCCGTTGGTATGCAGGAAATTGTTGGCGTCACCGTAGGCATGATCCAGCATATCCTGCGTCACGACCTGCATGTCGCCATACAAGGTAGCGCCGTCTTCAACTTCCTCGCCGGCGAAAACCGTGCCGGCGAAAACGAACAACGTCGCACCTGCAAGCGACAGCAGGGATTTCTTTGCATCAATCATAAGTCTGCTCCTCCTTCGTTGCAGAAACGGTATTCCCGATATTTCCGAAATCTCCCCCGGGCCAACCGTCGCAGCCGCCAATTCAGTTGCCGCCGTTACAACCGCAACGTTACGGCGGCACTACTCTGCCGCACTGTTATGCGCCGGAGGAAAGGCCCATAATTATAATCGGGTTTCTCTTTCGGACAACAGCACCCTGCACGGCTCCCGGGGAGCGGGAGCCTGCCTGTCGGCAAGTGTCTGGAGGACGGGCCTGGAGAACAGTTTAATAAAAAATGCTATCCCTCTTATTCTTCAACATTTCCCTGCATCGCGTCTGCGAGGAAGCGGGCGCAAAAACCAGCCCGCCCCGGCGAGGTACCGCCGGAAAACCCGGCCACGGATGAATACCAAGGGAACCGCCGCGGCGCGCGATGGAGGCTCCGGCCGCCCATTCGCCTTCATTCGCCACAGCCGCACCATGCCTGTCGCCTGCCTGCTGGCCCTGCATCTGGCCGTCTGGAGCCCGCCAGCCTCCTACTGGCCCTCGCCCCTGCTGCTGATTCACCTGGGCCTGTTCCTGCTCTGGCAACCCTTCTGGCCGGAGGCCGGGTACGGACGCGGCAAGGGGCTGCTGATCATCCTGTCCATCTGCCTGCTGATCGGAATGCTGGGCTGGTGGCTGCTACCCGCCTGGTTGCTGCTGGCCATCGCGTGCGTCGGCGGTGGCGCGCCCCGGGAGCGGCGGGAACGTCTGGCGTACATTCTGATCCTGCTGACCCTGATCCCCGATCTGCTTATCGGCTGCCTGCCGCGCCTGGCGGGCATCCCGGTGGCGGGCATCGAAGCGGGGCGCTACATCCTGTTGCTACCGTTATTTGCGATCATCGCGGCGCCGCCGTTCCGCGGCCAGCCCGACCAACGGCAGGTCTTACTGAACCCTCCCCAAGGTTTGCTGCTGGCGTTGCTGACCGGTCTGAGCGGCGGCGGCGGCCTGCTGCTCGTCCGCTATGCCGGCATCCCCTACCTGCTAGCCGTGTTCTGGATGTTGCTCGGCCTCAGCACCTTGCTTATCGTCCTGTCCCGGCTATTGCCGCCGACACCGCAAGGGGGACGACTGACGCGGCTGTGGGCCTATTCGTTATTGCGCTTGGGGCCGCCGCTGGAGCAATGGCTGGCCCAATTGTCGCAACTGGTGCAGACCCCCTGCCAGCCCGAGGATTTTCTGGACCGCGCGCTGGATCGGCTCGCGGAATTGCCGGGGATCGCCGGTGCCGACTGGCGGGCCGGGCGGCACCGAGGACGACGCGGTGCGACAACGCCCCACGAACTGCGGGTGCTGACAGGGGAGCTGGTGGTTTCCGTATATGCCCAGGCGCCGGTGTCCGGCCCGCTGGCGCTGCACTGCCGGCTGTTCGTCCAGCTTGTGCGGCACTTTTACTCCGTCAAAAAGAGGGAGCGGGAACTGGCGCAGCAGGCACATCTGCAGGCAGTCCACGAAACCGGCGCGCGCCTGACCCACGAGATCAAAAACATGGTGCAGTCGCTGCAGACGATCCTGAGCCTGTATCGGGAGCCCCGCAAACGCGACGACCCGGAGTTACGGGTAGCGCTGGACCGCCAGTTGGCCAGCCTGACGACCCGACTACGCCTGTCTCTGGAGAAACTGAGCGCACCGGGCGAGGAAACGGAGACGACCCCGGTAGCGTTGGGGCACTGGTGGCCGGCCCTGCAGGACCGATACGCTGCCGAGCCCGTAGTTTTCCAAGGACAGGAAGCCTGGCCCGACGGCGCGGTGCCTGCCGAATTGTTCGATACCGTGGCCGACAATCTGCTGGAGAACGCCCGCCAGAAACGGCTATCGCACAAAGGACTGCGCGTACGGGTGCGGTTACAGGTTAGCGATGGCCAGGCTCGCTTGACCGTATGCGACGACGGCCCGCCCCTGCCGCCGTCGCTGACCCGGCGTCTATTCGCCGAGCCTGCCGAATCTCGCTACGGGTTGGGGATCGGCTTGTATCAATGCGCCCGTATGGCGAAACGTCTGGGCTATTCGCTGCAGTTGCGGGACAATCGCCAGAGGCGGGTGTGCCTGGAACTGCAGGGACCGCTACTGCCGAAGCTCGACCCGGCGGCATCGGCGGCATCGGCGGCGAGCATTGAACCAACGGAACGGATCGGAGATACTGCCACCCCTGTAAGCGCTCCCGCCGGGGCCGGGGAAAAGCAATGATTACCGTTCTAAAAGCCAAACTGCACCGCGCCGTTGTCACCCATGCCGAGCGCGATTACGAGGGTTCCTGCGCCATAGACGAGTCCCTGCTGCAGATGTCCGGGATCCGCGAGTACGAGCAGATCCACATCTACAACCTGGAAAACGGCGACCGCTTCAGTACCTACGCCATCCGCGCTCAAAGAGAGTCGGGGGTCGTATCGGTCAACGGCGCGGCGGCGCACCGGGCAGCGCCAGGTCAACGGGTCATTATCTGCGCCTACCGTCAAATCGAAGAGGCGAAGGCCGCTGGCTACCAACCGATAGTGATCTGCCTGGACGACCGCAACCAAGTCAACCTGCGAAAGGGAGGCGTCCCGCTACCCAAAAGCGCCTGAGCAAACGAGCGGGCAGGCGCAGCGCATCTCCCCTCGCGCTACGCCGTTGCTCTGACATGGAACTCGTAGAGCAATTTTTTAGAGTTCCGCTTTCTGACGATCTCAGAACCGACATTGGCGAAACCGGCATTTCTGAGCAGATCCTCGTAGAGCCGTTCTGATGGGATCGGATGCCCGTAGAACACTGAGTTCCCAATGATGTAGTGGACGGCACCCCCCGGCCTAACCACCCTGCGAGCCGCCATAAAGTGCCGGCTCATATCCTCGAAATACTTGAGAATATACTGGCTCATCAACATGCCGTTCTTGGGATGCGAACCGCGTATCCTGTCGAGAATCGGCGCAAGGTAACCGGGGACGAAGGCCCCCTGAGGTTTCCAGTCCGCAAGCCGCGAAGTTGCGATTCCCCAAGTGCCGCCGATCGTATCCCAGTCCAGTTCGCCTGCCTCACGAGCTGCAACGATGTAATCAAGCCAGTACATATAGGGCCGGAGTTCCCTGATGTACGAAATGCGGTTGGGATAGGGCGGCGATGTAATCAGCACGTCGAATATCCGGGCATTCCCGTTGCTCAGGAGCGTGAGATCTCGGCTGTCGTCCCTGATAATCTCCACGTTTCCCGCCGGATTGTCCCGGGCATCGGTGGCGACGGTGTCCAGGTCCCTTTTGAACTGCTCCGCATGCCTCGTGGCAGCCGGGATCAGCGGTAGAATATTGCTCTCGTTCTTCTCTTTGAGCGTCATGGAAACCCGGTTGAAACCGGCGTTGGAGAGAGCGATCACCGTTCTGGAAAACGCAACGCGAAGCAGGTCTCCGACTGGCGCACCGGTCGTTTCGTCGGCATACAAAGCCGCCTTCAACTGCCGGAGGAAAGCAAGCTCCGCACGGTCCCACCACTTGTCTATGTTCGCGATTGCCGGCGGAGAAGCGGGCCTAAGCCCCTTCCGGGCGGCGGCGAGAATCCGTTCCCCCGCCTGCAACAGTTCTTCAATCTCGGACTCGGAGTAGCGCCGGCCCTTGGTCTTTGCGAACCAAATCAAAAACGGGTTGATATCTATCGCAGTGCCTGCATGACCCTTGTAAGCGGCACAAAGAGATGTCGTGCCCGTGCCGGAAAAGGGGTCGAGAACGGCCAATCCTTCGCCTGTGAGATCGTTGAGAACCTGATTTACGATCTTGACGGAATAGGCAGGGGTAAGCCGAAGCCACCCGTGCCGACCATGCTCGCGGTTATGCTTGAAAGTCAGGTCTGCTCGCTGCCGCGCTCTTGGAATAGCCATCTGCATACCTGGACTTCTTGGTTAGTTCAGAGCCAGCAAAGCCTTGAGGACCTCGTCAACGGTGCTTTTGAGTCGTCTTGTATTACGCCGAAGAAAATCGGCGAGATTATAGCCGATGATGTCCTTCATGAAGGTAAAGGTCGAGTTCAAGTCGTCGCCGGTGGTGTTTCCGATCAATATCGTCCAACGATTATCCTGGTAGCGTTGCGCTATGTCTTCATCGAATTGGGTGGACAGGAGCATGATTGCAGGCAGATACCGCTTCGTATAGGCGGTAGCCGCATTGGCTATATCGGCGTTCTGGCGCTTTGAGTCCTTGCTTTTGTAGCCTTGCCGAATCTCAAAGACCACGCCCTTTAGGGTCTTAATCGCTTTCTCGTCAACATTGAGCCGGGCAGCGGCACGCTCAATCCAGTTCCTGATACGTGCCTGGTCCTTGATGTTTTTCAAGTCTTCGAGATCGATCCGGCCGTCCAGCGCAAGGGTACGGGCGCCGATACTGCCCTGGGGCGGTATCCGGTAAGACCACTTGGCCTGCTTTTCCGACAGCCCAAGTTCGTCTTGCAGAATCTCTCGGAAAAGCCGCTCGCTGCCGATCCCAATCTGGCGGTAGATGCTCGTCATTCCTCCAGCGGCTTTGTGGGCCGCATAAATGAGAGGACTGTCCAAGCCGAACCAGGAATAAAAGGGGTCGGCTGTGTGCATGGCCTCGAAATCTGCGAGGGTGATTCCACTCTTCGTTCCCATTTTTGGCTTGTATTCTGAGCACTTGCGTACAGGATCGAGAAGCAATTGCAGATATCGCTCATCACGGCCCATTGCAACTACCCATTGATTGCGGTTACCGGGTTCATCAGCAGATCGTTACAGCAGGTCATTAGCGCCAGGCCACTACCCGGACAACCAGGCGCTCCAGGCACGCCAAGAATCGCCGGCAGAACAAGGCGAATCTACTTACATCCGGTTCCCGCTTCGCGTATTGCGGAAAACAGCACTCCCCATGCGGATAGATGCTTCCTCCGCATCCTTCGCATTGCCATAGCCTGTCGCCTGTCCAGTAATGGTGCGCCACACACCTGGCAGTAACCACAGTACGCCGTCGCCGCATACTTCACCGCTATTCCTGCGCTCCCAGGTCTTCGTTTATACGACCGTCAGTCATAATCGCCCCCGCCGGCGGCGGCGCATTCAGCCGCACGATGCGGAATCCCGCCCCGCCTGCCCCGTCTCCGCCGGCGCCTCCTGCCCCGGCGCCGCACCCGGAAGGCCCAGCTGCCGCCACAGCGCCACCGTAGCCGCAGCGCGGTTCAGAGTGTAAAAGTGCAGGCCGGGCGCCCCGCCCTGCAACAACCGCTCGCACAAAGAGGCCACCACCTCCTGGCCGAAAGCGCAAATGCCTTCCCGGTCGCCCTCCAGGTCCCGCAGGCGGTACAGCAACCAGCGCGGCACCTCGGCGCAGCAGATGCGGGAAAACCGCAGCAGCCGCGAATAACTGGAAATCGGCATAACGCCGGGGAAAATAGGGATGTCGATCCCCAACCGGGCACAACCTTCCAGGAAACGGAAATAGGCGTCAGGGTTGTAGAAATACTGGGTGATGGCACTATTGGCGCCAGCCTCCACCTTGCGCCGAAAGTGTTCCAGGTCGGCGGCGGCGCTCTCGGCCTGGGGGTGAAATTCCGGGTGCGCCGCGACCTCGATATGGAAATGACTTCCCGTCTCCTTGCGGATCCATGCGACCAATTCGCTGGCGTAATGCAATTCGCCGCTACCTGCCAGGCCGGAGGGGACATCGCCGCGCAAGGCGACCAGATGGCACACTCCGGCCGCGCGGTAGGCGCTCAAAACCGCGCGCAGTTGTTCCAGACTGGAGCCAGCGCAGGAAATATGGGGGACGCCGGTCATTCCCGTGCGGCGTTGCAGTTCGACAACCGTCTCCAGGGTGTATTCGCGGGTGCTGCCGCCAGCGCCGAAGGTCACCGAAAAGAAATCTGGCGCCAGCGCCGCCAACTCCCGCGCGGCCTCGTGCAACACCTGCCGCTGCTTGGCGTCGCGCGGCGGGAAGAACTCCACGCTACAGCACGGCTGGGGGCCTGCGCTGCGCTGCCCGGCTGGTACGGCCCCGGCGTCCGTCCCCACCGGCGGCCTCAATAGCGGTAAAAATCGGGTTTGTAGGGGCCGCCGACCGGCACGCCCAGGTAATCCGCCTGCCTCTGTGTCAGCCGCTCCAGGTCGGCGCCCAACTTGCCCAGGTGCAGGCGCGCCACCTTCTCGTCCAGATGCTTCGGCAGAGTATAAACCCGCTTGTCGAAACTCCCGGGGTTGCGCCACAGCTCGATTTGAGCCAGCACCTGATTGGTGAACGAGGCCGACATGACGAAACTGGGGTGGCCAGTAGCACAACCCAGGTTCACCAGCCTGCCCTCGGCCAGCACGATCAGCCGCTTCCCGTCGGGGAACACCACATGGTCCACCTGCGGCTTGATATTCTCCCAGCGGTAGCGCCGCAATGAAGCGATGTCGATCTCGTTGTCGAAGTGACCGATGTTGCAAATGATCGCGTCGTCTTTCATCGCCTGCATATGCTCGTGGGAGATCACGTCCACGTTGCCGGTCGCGGTGACGAAGATGTCGCCCCGGGGCGCCGCATGTTCCATGGCGAGCACCCGGAAGCCTTCCATCGCGGCCTGCAGGGCGCAGATCGGGTCAATCTCCGTGACCCAGACCGTGGCCCCCATGCCGGCCAGCGCCTCGGCGCAGCCCTTGCCTACGTCTCCATAGCCGCAGACCACGGCGACCTTGCCGGCGATCATGACGTCGGTGGCGCGCTTGATTCCGTCAATCAGAGATTCGCGGCAACCGTAGAGGTTGTCGAATTTGGACTTGGTCACCGAGTCGTTGACGTTGATCGCCGGCAACAGGAGGCGCCCCGCCCGAGCTCGCTCCTCCAGCCGCCGCACACCGGTAGTGGTCTCCTCGGAAACGCCGCGCATATCGCGCAGGAGCTCCGGATACTGTTCATGCATGT
The DNA here is from genome assembly GCA_028817255.1 of Gammaproteobacteria bacterium. Lineage (NCBI taxonomy): Bacteria > Pseudomonadati > Pseudomonadota > Gammaproteobacteria > Candidatus Porifericomitales > Candidatus Porifericomitaceae > Candidatus Porifericomes > Candidatus Porifericomes azotivorans. The sequence continues at coordinate 11,392 of JAPPQA010000038.1, forward strand.
GCTCCGTCAGGTCACCGCCGTCGTCCAGCAACAGATTCGGCCGCCAATCGCCGGGGCCCTTGATTGACCGCTCGATGCACCACCAGAACTCCTCCTCGCTTTCTCCCTTCCAAGCGAATACCGGGACGCCGGCGGCGGCCATGGCGGCGGCAGCGTGGTCCTGGGTGGAAAACACGTTGCAGGAAGACCAGCGCAGCTCCGCGCCCAACTCCAGCAGCGTCTCAATGAGCACCGCCGTCTGCACGGTCATGTGCAAACAGCCGGCGATGCGCGCGCCCGCCAGCGGCCGGACCTCCCGGTACTCCTCGCGCACAGCCATCAGGCCGGGCATTTCTTTCTCCGCCAGGGCGATCTCCTTGCGCCCCCAATCGGCCAGCGACAGGTCGGCTACACGGAAATCGGGGGCTGCCTCGGATATTCTGGGCGCCTCGGCGGCGCTGGTCTTGGCTTTGGTCATGCGTTCCTCCCGACGGCGCTGGCGGCCTTTGGACGGGACCCCCGCAGTCCGCGCAGGGCCTCGGCGCGGTCGGTGCGCTCCCAGGGAAAGTCCGCATCCTTGCGACCAAAGTGGCCATAGGCGGCAGTACGGCTATAGATGGGTCGGGCCAGGTCCAGCATCTCAATGATGCCGCGGGGGCGCAGGTCGAAATGCTCCCGCACCGCAGCGGCCAACGATTCCTCCGGCAACTGGCCGGTGCCGAATGCCTGTACGCTCACGGAGGTAGGTTCGGCGACGCCGATGGCGTAGGCCAGTTGCACCTCGCAGCGATCCGCCAGCTCGGCGGCCACGATGTTCTTGGCGATATAGCGCGCCGCGTAAGCCGCCGAACGATCCACCTTGGAAGGGTCCTTGCCGGAGAAGGCGCCGCCGCCATGGCGCGCCATGCCGCCGTAAGTATCCACGATGATCTTCCTGCCCGTCAGTCCGCAATCCGCCGCCGGCCCGCCCACCACGAAGCGCCCGGTGGGGTTAATATAGTAGCGCGTCGCCCGATCCAGCCAACCGGACGGCGCCAGCACCGGCTTAACGATCTCCTCCATCACCGCCTCTTCCAGGTCGCCCTGGGACATCTCCGGGTCATGTTGCGTGGACAGGACCACCGAGTCCACAGCGACCGGCCGGTGCTCCCGGTAGCGGAAAGACACCTGGCTCTTCGCGTCCGGGCGCAACCACGGCAGACGACCGCTACGCCGCAATTCCGCCTGGCGCCGCACCAGGAGGTGCGCGTACTCCAGGGGCGCCGGCATCAAAGTGTCCGTTTCCCGACATGCATAGCCGAACATCATGCCCTGGTCGCCTGCGCCCTGCTCCCTGCCGCCCGCCTCGTCCACGCCCAACGCGATATCCGCCGACTGCTGCTCCAGCATGAACTGCACTGCACAACCCCTGCCGTCGAAACCCAGCTCCGGGTCGTCGTAACCGGCGCCGCAAATGGTCTCCCGCACCCGCGCCTGCAACTCCTCCATCTTCAGGGAAGGCCCGGAGACTTCACCGGCCACCAGCGCCAGCCCGGATTTGAGCAGGGTCTCGCAGGCGACCCGCGCCCGCGGGTCGCGCTCCAGGTACGCATCAAGCAGGCCGTCCGAGATCTGATCGGCCAGTTTATCGGGATGCCCCTCGGATACGGACTCAGAGGTAAAGAGATACTCGCCGGACATCGAAAATTGAACTATTGGCCGCCACCTTCGGACAGGCGCGCGGCAACAAAGAGACTTCTTGCATGACGTTCTATTTCATTCCTTAAGCGGGCCGGGATTTCTGACCGCCGCCCACGAGCCGCCCACGATGTATGCAACGGCGCATTGCGGAGGCTCGGCGGCGCAGCAACCCTTCAAAACCGCATAGCCTATCAAAAACCCCGCTCCCTTCCCAGCCGGAGTCTTTTCCAACGATAGCGACCCGGAACGCAGAATGCGATTTCAACGGCAAAACAGTCCCTAACGGGGCGCAATTGGAGCTAAATTCGAGATAAAAAGACTACCGCCGCGTTCATGCCGGCACGCAGGCGCCGGCTGTCGCGTCCGCAGCCGCCGCGTCCAGGTACTCCCGCACCCGCAACATGCGCATATCTCCCTCCCTACAGACCATGACGCAGTCCTTGCGGTACCAATCCCCCAAAACATAACGGGTTGCCGATTCTCCCTCCAGGGAAAAATCGTGCCGCCCCTGCCGGTGCGTATGGCCGTGGACCAACAGCCGCGCCCCGTGCGCCTTCATCGCCCGGTCCACTGCCACCTGATCTACGTCAACCCGCGGCCGTTCGCTGTTTGCCATCTTGCGACGGGCGCCGCGGGCGCAGCGCAGACGGGCGCGCAATGGCAACACCTGGAACAGGCCGCGGAACAGGGGATTGTCCACACAACGGCGATATACCTGGTACTTGCGGTCGCTGCTGCACAGAGAGTCGCCGTGGCAGAGCAGCGCACGGCGGCCTTCCAGGTCCACCACCGACAGGTCCGGCAGCAACGTGCAGCCGGTCACCGCGGCGAAGCGCTCCCCGACCAGGAAATCCCGGTTGCCTCGCATGAAGAAGACCTGCATTCCCAGGCTCGTGGCCGTAGCCAGCGCCGCCAGAATCACCGGATGCGGCGGCGTCAGGTCGTCGTCCCCCATCCACATCTCGAACAGGTCTCCCAGCACGTACAAGGTCCGCGCCCGTCCTACGGCCGCCCGCAACAACTCCTGGAACAGCTCCAGCTTCGCTGGCCGCTCGACGCTCAAATGCAGATCGGAGACCAGCAATGTCTCCGCCGGTTCCGGCGCCTGTAGAGACGCCGCGCGAGACTGCCGGGACGGGCCCCTCGCCTCCTTCGCCGACGCTCCCATCATCCCCGCCCTGCGAGCAGTATCGCCCCCGCCCCCGCCCCCGGCAGGGCGCTCCCCCACGACGGGCGCGCGCCGCCCCTTGCGGACGGCGCCAGAGTCTCCAGTCGCCCTTGCCTGTACATACGGCTTATTCTAGCCTCGATTACGGCCCCTCCCCAATGCAACCCCCATTTTAAGCCCTGTCCCGGCAATGCCCGCGGCGGCAACAGCCTCCGCATAAGCGATATCCACACCGCGCTGCCGCGGCACTGCGCCGGCGGCGGCCTCGTCCTGGCAATACCTCCGCCGCCGCCATCCCGAGAGCCATATGTGGCAACTTCATACAGACAATTGACGTTACCCACTTGCAACCCCTATGATCCCGGCGCGTCGTCGGTTCGGTCGGGGCATGGCGCAGTCTGGTAGCGCACCTGCTTTGGGAGCAGGGGGTCGGGGGTTCGAATCCCTCTGCCCCGAGTTCTCCTCTTTGCGCCGCCGCGCCGCCTGCGCCCGTAGCTCAATCGGATAGAGCATCGGCCTTCTAAGCCGAGGGTTGCAGGTTCGATTCCTGCCGGGCGCGCCAGGCCGCATCTTACGGTGAGCGTAGCTCAGCGGTAGAGCCCCGGATTGTGGCTCCGGTGGTCGTGGGTTCGACTCCCATCGCTCACCCCATCGAGCGGGCCGTTAGCTCAATTAGGTAGAGCAGGGGACTCTTAATCCCAAGGTTATAGGTTCGATTCCTATACGGCCCATAGAATTCCGCGGTCCCGGCGCCCGGGGCGGCGCCGGCACATCCGGCGAGAGAAGGAACGGTCCTGCCGGCGCGGTGGTTTGGGCCCCCGCAAGAACTATGTCAAGCCCAAAGCGGCAATGTCCCTTCTTGCCTGTTGGGGAGGGGAGATACATGGGGAAATTAGTAAGCGCAGAACGGGCAACCCGCATGGGCCGCGCATCAACGCAGGCGCACCGCTCAGAAATCCAGCGTCATGTCGAACCACAGCTGCGGGTCGCGCCCGTTCTCCGCATCGCGCCCCCCCAGACTCCAAGCCGTCATCAGGCGCGACACCAACCGCCCCGGCAGGTTCAGGCGCAGACCCAGGCCCGCGCCGCCGTAGCCCTCGTAGGAAGACGCCTCCCCCAGGAGCGGCTCGTTCAGCCTGCCAATGGCGTAGTCCGCAAACAACGACAACTGCAACAGCTCGCCCCAGGTACGGCTGCCGAAGGCGCGGCGCTCGGCGACGAAGGGCGCGTCAACCAGGTACTCGACCGAGAGAAAGGCCGCCCGGTCCCATAGCAACTCGGCCACCCCGTAGGCGCGCACGCTCTCCGGCCCGCCCATGGAGAACTGCTCCAACGGCACCAACAGGTCCGACGACCATTGCAGCTCCGAGCGCAGCAACAGGGATTGATGCTGCGTCAACGTCTGCAAGCGCGTGTAGCCGAACAGGGCCTTGTGGAACTTCCCCTCGGCACAGTAATCCAAGTCCCTGCAACGGCTGGGGCCCTCGCGCAGGAGGCGGCGGCGTTGGTCGCCGCTGGCGCGGTCTCCCATCGCGCCCAGCACATCGTTGAAACCCCGCGACAGCGTCAGATAGGCAAAATTCAGGCCGCCCCAGGCAATATCCACCGAGTCGTAGTCCAGGCGCAGTTGCAGCACCGCCAGCTTGTCCTCGCTGATCGGGGCAGAATTGACAGTGGTCAGCGACTGCTTGCGCGTCACGCGCAGTTCCGCGGACAAATTGCGCTGTCGGCTGCGCAGGAAAGACTTATCGAGAAAGACCCCCACGTTATGCGTTTCTCCCGCCACCTGCGGCGCCTCCAGGTCGCCGCCCACGTCGAAGCCGTTCCTATCTACGAAGGCGCCGATACTGTAGCCGCGCCCCAGGCGACGCCTGTACTCGGCGCTCCAAAAACTCTGGTTCTCCGGGTCGTAGGCCTTTTGACCCACCAGCCGCAGACGATCCGCCGCTGCCGTAAGGTTGTTCCATTCGATGGCGGGCCGCGCGCGCAGGCGACCGGTGCGCCGCGTACCCTGGTTGTCCAGGCGCACCGAGGCCTCCAGGCGCTGTTCTTCCTGCACCTTCAGCACCAGGTCGGCCTCTCCCACCTGTTGCCCCGGCTGAAAAACGCCGATGACGGCCAGCCCCGGGTAGTCCGTGACTCGCAGCAGGGCCGACTCGATCAGGGAATTCACCACCGGCTTGCCCAGCAGTTCCTCGAATGGCTCGCGCAACAACGCCTCTTGGTACAACGAGTTGCCTTCCACCAGCACCCGCCCCAACCGCCCCTCGAAGACCTGGATATCTATCTCCCCGTCCTCCACCCTCTGTACCGGCAAAATCGCGTAGGCCAGCACCAGCCCCCGCTCGTGGTAGTACTTGGAGACCTCGTCGGTCAATGCCTGCAACCTGCCGACGGTAAAGCCGTCCGCCGCCGCGCCATGCGCGCGCCGCGCCTCCAGCAGTAGCGCCTCGAGCTCGGCTGTGCGCACGCCCCACTCGGGGTAATCGGCCGCGTCCAGCAGGCGAAAGCGCGTCACCTGGATGAGCGGACCCTCGTCTATGCCTAGCGGACGCTCTATCACTGCCGGGATCTCTACCGCCGCCTCCGCCGGCGCCTGGAATTCCGCTTGCGCGACAGAAACGATGGGCAATTCTGCCGCCGCCTGCTGCTGGAATTCCGCTGGCACGGGAATGGCCGCCGGCGGCTCCGACAACGGGGCAAAACCGCCTGCCGCCGCCGGTTCCCAAGTCTCCGGTATCGAAAGGAGCCCGCCCTGCTCCGCAGGCGGAACGAGCGGCAGCGAAGCTTCTTGCGCCGCCGCGCCAGCGGCGCAAGCGCACAGCAAAGCAGCCGCCAGCGACAAGCGCGAATTGCCGCTCGCTCGCGCGCCGAGGGCTTTGCCGTGCTTGTCCGTTATGGCGTCAACGACCGTTGCTGCGAGATATTGCATCATGATGAAATTGCGTGCGCCCCTTTTTACGGCAGCGGCGCCTGGCCGCGCGGGAAAGAAAAAGATGGAAGGGGCCTCCATCGGCAAAACCAGACCTCCCTATCCGCAAACCCGACCGCGAATGTTTCTGCGAACCGGCGAATGAGAAACTCAGCGGCGCCGGGAATCAGGCCGGGCAAAGGCGACCCGGGCGCTGCCCCGCAGCGGCGCCCCGGCCTCCTCCGCGCCATTTGCCGCCAGCGCATCGTCCTCCTCGATGGCCAGGTATTCCAAGTACTCCTCGCGCAACTGGCGGTAGTCCCTCAGCACCTTTTCGTATCGCGCCGCCTGGTCGGGCGGCGCGGAAGACAGCACCCGCTCCATCTTGGCGATCAACCCGTCCAGGTCCTTCAACTCCAGCGGCGGCGCGCAACCCTCCCACTCCTCGCACTGCGAGAGATACAGGGAGAGGCCATTGCCAATTACGGAAAACAGGCGGATGCCTTCCTCGAACAGACCGGTATCTATGAACAACGTGCTCAGCCACTCGATGTACTGGCCGATGGCTTGCTGATAGCGCAGGAAACGGCTGTTCAGGCTCTGGGGGTCGGCGGCGGTTTCTTTCTCCTGCGTCAACTCCCGCAACCTGAGAAAGGTCCGCTCCACCTGGCGCACCAGAACTTGCAGGCTTTCCGGTTCCTGCAAGACCTTCTCCTCCACGATCACCGCGATGGCCGGGCCCACGAACAACGATCCCTCCGGCGGCGGCGCGGCGGGCGCTTCTTCGGCGGAAGCGCCGGGATTTTGCGTCGGCGCCGCTGCCGGCACATCGCCCGGCTCCTCGGCAAACGAAACCGTGCGGGGCGCCTGCTCGCCAAGGCGGTCCAAATTCCGCACGACCGTCGCGGCGCCGGCATCGGAAGGTTGGGAAACCGGGTCATTCGGCAAGAACAACTGGGCAGGAGAGGCGGGCCGACTGACCAGTTCGGGGAATTCCCGCACCGTCTCCGACAGGCCCAGGGCGGCGACGGCGCGGCGCTCCTCCGCGCTCAACGCCCTGCCGAAAAAGCGGCTCTGCACATGAAACTCCGGCGCCTCGTCCAAGCTCTGAGCAAAGCGCAACTGGCCCGAGGGCCCAAGATCCAGCGCCACCGACTCGGAGCTCGGGAAGCCGCCGGCGGCAACGATCATGGCGCCGCCGGCATACATCGCGCGTTGGCCGCCATCCAACGCCGGCGCGATGTCGCCGGCCAGCCCCTCCCCGCCTACGGCAAAGATGACGATCTCGCTATCCGAGCCGGCGGCCTGGCTCAGATTCGCAGAAGACGCGCCCGCCGCCAGATCGCCGTCCAGGACCACTTCCCGCGCCAGCAACACCAGCCGCCCCCGTGCCGACAGCGGCCCCGTGACCCGCAGGCGTCCCGTCTCCACGCCATCCGCCGCGCTCATCAGGCCGTGGTCCGACATCTCCGGCAGCCGCGCCCCCGGCACGGCCTCCGGGAGCATGCTGCCCAGGAATACCGGCCCCGCGAAGCCGCTCAAGTCCGGCAACGACAGCGACTCCCCGTGGGAAGTCCGCGCCTCGGGCGCATGGCCGGACAGACCGGCCGCGGCGCCCGCGGCGAAGGCAAGGACTTCCAGCGGCACCCCCGGCGTATCCGGCCGCGCCAGCAGGTAGGTCTGCCGGTCCGGGCCAGCCACGCGCTCGATACTCTCGAAATCCTCGACGACGCGCCCCAGCGAGACCCCGTTTCGGAACGCATGGACCTGGCTCATCGTCGGCGTCAGCAGCACCGCCCACGACAACCCCTCCATGCCCTCCGGGAATTCCAGCGT